>CAYJHK010000253.1:0-3368 GCA_964369515.1 uncultured Desulfovibrionaceae bacterium | reverse complement strand
AATATTTCTTCTCAACGCCTTATTTTCCACTTGCAATGCCACATTATGCTTTAAGAGTTCCATATTTTCATGGGCTTTCTTATTAAGTTCATCGTTAAGAATTTTAGCATTTTCCTGCAACTTTTTTACGATTTCTTTATATTTTTCGTTCTCAACCTCTAAGACTCTTTGCGCATCTGTGATGATAGGTTTGATAACTTGCAGATACTCTTCTTGGGTTCTATAATCTATGGGGTCAATATTGCTAAACATTTTAGCAAGAACATCGGCATCATCCACAGGATACAGTACCCATGCATACTCCAGAAAATCTTCATAACGCATTTGAGCTATGTCCTGCTTTGAACTGAAGAGCTTTGTCCGTTGCGTGGGTTTTTCCGTGTGCCATAAAATTGTTTGCGGATTGCCCGAATTTATTTGCGTACAATAGGAAAATTCCGGATGATTATCGTGAATATACAATATGGCTTTGAAAACATCACCATGCCAAGCACTGTCCATGGAAAAACCGGCACACGTTTGGTAACGTATGCATTCTTCCTGCGAAGGCATGGCAGAAAAATGATTACTTGGGACAGTATCGTCTATAATCCAAATGGTTTTCTCATGTCCATAAGCAAGACTATTTTCAAAATCACGCAGCGTCTGCTCAAAAGTGTGTAAACCGTCAATGAAAATCACATCAAATTTGAAGTTTTTGTGCGGACAACCGGCTTTGCGCTGTGCGACTTGAAATTGTTCCGCGCGCTGTGGAAAATGCTCAAAAAACACATCAGAAGTTTCCGGATACAAAACAGTCTGAGAATCGGCATGTTCTTGATGGTCAAACTTAAATTCCGGATCAACACCTACCTTAAAAGGTACGTCCATGTTTAAAAATGTATGTCCATGGTCCACGCCAATCTCCAAATAGGTTTTGGCATACATAATATCAATATAGGTTTGAATACGCACCCAAGTTGTTGTATATCTTACATAACCATCACGAGAATAATATTTCAAGCGCAGTCTCTTGGCTCGTAAGTCATGCAAAGTGGCCTTGCGGCTCTGGTCATACGGTTCAGCCGCCACAGCTTTGCGTGCATAATCAATGGCCTTGTCCAACTCGCCCTCAGTGGCATACATGGCGGCGTATTGAGCATGGGGTTCACTCCAAAACGGGTTGAGATGCATAATTTCGCTCAAAAAGTCGCTAAGTTCCGCATAATTTCTATTTTTGCGTAAATAAGTGGCAAGATGAGCTTTGCACACAAAATTACGAGGCTCCTGCTCCACGGCTTTTCTCGCATGGACAATGGCCTTGTCAAACTCACCAATAATCTCGTAAATACGTGCATTTTGTGCGTAACGTTCACCGGCTCGAGGGTTATTTTGCAAAGCCCCTGCCAAAATATTGATGGCGGCGGCGTGCTCGCCCTTATGTTGCAAATAACCTGCAAGCTGTTCAAGTGCTTGCTGGTTGTCCGGTGCCAAATCTAACGCTTTTTGCACACAGGCAATGGCTTTTTCAATATAAACTTGTTTATCTCTGTTTTCGTGCACTCCATGTGCAACATGCACACGAGCCAGCAGCACATACCCTTCATCCCATGTGGGATTTTGCTGCAAAGCCTGCGCCACTAAGTTTTTGCAAGCTGCATAATCTTTCTTTTCAAGCAAATAACCGGCAAGTTCCTGCTTGCACTTAAAATTGTGCGGCTCCAGCAACACAGCTTCCTTGGCACATTCAATGGCCTTGTCAAGATTTCCTTCAATATGATGGATTTTAGCAGTTTGCATTAACGCATAAGACCAAGAAGGATTTTCTTTTCTCAAATCTTTTAATAACTCCTTGGCTTTTTTTATATTTCCACCAATGAGGGCGTATTTCAATAATTTTTTATAATTATCTTTGTCTTTAGGATTTTGTTTAATTTTTTCCTGCAAACTCCGAATATGATACGCATATTTTTCCAAGGGCCACGCACTGCTCATATTATTTTGCACATGCTGCATTTGGACAATCTTAAAGAAAAATAAATACATATCGTCTTCAAGCAATTTTTTCCTGTATAAATGCATACATATGGCATACGCCTTGGCATATTTTTTCTGTTCATAAAGAAAATAGGCATGGTAAAAAAGCTTTCGAGCTGAGCTTAAGGGGCTTACCGGCTCATAATACAGGGGTGGTACTCTAAGCTGCTTGTCTGTCAGCAGTTCGGGTTTTTCAAACATGGGGCTGGGAAGATTCTGCGTAAAATCCTTGGTTTCTGAAAGGCATTTTTCCAGTATTTCCAGCTCCAAAGTGAAAAAATCATTGGCTTCATCATTTAAATCTGAATATAAAACTTTCTTAGGCAAATGAAATAAATAATAATTATCCGATTTTGCATTGGCAATGATGTTAAATGTGTCTCCATGCTCTCTTGGAATGACCACAAAACGGGTTTGCAGATTTTTTGTTAACAGCATGGTATGTTGCGCTGAACCGCCCACCATAAAACACACCTCAGCAGAAGCTATGGCTTTCAGCTGTTGCGCCAGAGGCATTTTCTCCGGATAAACGATGTGCCAACCTCTTTTTTTGAGTAAGTTTTCCACCTGTTCTTCGTTGGAACAACTTCTGATTTTAGCACGGGAAAGGTACACATATTTTCCCTTAACAGGCGTATCTTCATAGTACCCTAAAAATGCAGCATGTTCAGGATGTAAATGCGAATTGATGCCGGATCCCGGCTCCGGAAAATGCACCTTGGCAAATTGCGTAGGCTCTTTCAAGAAAATATGTTCATTTTGTATACCAAGCGCATTAAATATATCACTTTGCCACTTTTTAAACTCGGAAGGAGTATGTGTAGTTCCATTGACGCCCACCCAAACTATGGGCAAATTGCTATGTTTTGCGTACCAAAGTCTTTGCAAATCTTCCAAGAGAAAGTGTCCCCAATGCATGAAAAAAATGCCGCCGTAAATAACCTCTTGCGTTGAAATATTCCAAGGCTTTATATATGACATCTGATAATTTTGAGTATCCTTACTTATCATGCGCCGCACATATGGCAAGGACTTTTGCTTCGTCACTGCGCCCAAGGCATAAGCTTCAACTTCTCCGTTAATATTACCCACCATGGGCAAAAGTGTCACATCCTCCACAATATCGCAACGCAAAGGCGGAATGGACTGTAAATTGATGTCTTTATGGTTAAACATTTTTTCTCCGAATATATGCTCATAAATATTCTAAAATCATCAGCCTGTCGTAAATGTCATTTTCCGGCATCCCGTCCAAAAAAATACCCGTTCTGTAAAGATTACAGCAGATGCACCTTTTTCAACAGCCCGGATAACGCTTGGTCGTACGTCCTGTACGACACAAGCTATCGCAA
>CAYJHK010000252.1:0-3368 GCA_964369515.1 uncultured Desulfovibrionaceae bacterium | reverse complement strand
TTTTTTTAATATACCGCTAAAGTTTCAAAGTGAGTGTCCGATAAGTGTTTTGATGTAAATCACCTTTTCTTAAGATAGGTTATCGAAAAAAAACAATTGTTAATTTCTTTACATTTTTTTGACTGACTGTCAACTGTATATACAACAACGTGGGAGGTGCTATGCGTTTAACTGTTACTCAAAAATTTGTTTTGTGTTTTATATCGCTGTTACTCATAAGTTCCGCTGCGATTTTTACTGTAACAAATTTCAATTATTCTAATGCCTTGTTCAGTGTTCTGAGTAAGGATATTGAAGATTCGCAAGTAAATTTCGAGGCTATTCTTGTGGCATTTAAGGCTAGACTTATAAACCTTGCCAAGCTTGGTGCCAAACAGCAAGGTTTTACAGATGCCATTATCAGTAAAGATATTGAGAGTATAAAGCGCATAGCCGATTCTATTATGCAAGAGTCGGACATGAGTATCTTGGTTGTCACAGATCATAACGGTGCTGTATTGGTACGCTCCCATGATAAAAAAAGTGGTGACAATGTTGCTGATTCCGAACCTGTTCGAGAAGCTCTCAAAGGTGCGAGCACAGCAGGTGTTAATATCGGTAGCGTTGCCCCTTCATTTATTGCCACAAGTCCCATTAATCATGATGGGAAAATTATCGGTACCATAAGCATTGGACATGATCTTTCAAAGCCGTATTTCTTAGATTGGATGGGAAAATCCTTGAGCGCACAAGTAACTTTTTTTGAAAATAATGTACGGATCATGACTACCATTAAGAGTAGCCAAGGCAATCGTATTATAGGAACTAAATTGAATAATCCGGCCATTGAGAATAAAGTCTTATCTCAAGGTCAAATATATTATGGTGAAAGTCTTATTCATGACGCTCAATACTTGGCAGCCTATTGGCCGGCTAAGAATTTTGAAGACAAAACCGTGGGCATGTGGTTTATCGGTTTGCCGACAGCCATAGCGTTGAAATCGCAAAGTGAGGCCAACGTTAGCAGTATTTTATTTTCTCTTGTGACGTTTGCGGTTTTATTGGTACCTGCATTATTTCTCGCTGTGCGCTTCACAAAGCCTGTAAAGAAGATTGTAAAATATGCAGAGCAAATTGCAGCTGGTGATAAAAAAGCAACAATAGAGATCAATACTAAGGATGAATTTGAAAGCTTGGCCGAAGCATTACAAGGCATGGTGCTAAAGTTAAAAGAGCAAGCGAATTGGTATCAAGCCATATTAAATTGTATACCTTCTCCCTTAGCTGCCATGGATGTTGACAGAAATTTCACCTTTGTAAACGTAGGTGTATGCAAGATGACCGGTAAATCTCATAAGGAACTCATTGGTAAACCATGTCATACGTGGGGAGCTTCCATTTGCCGCACCGATAATTGTGCCATAGAATGTTGTGAGCGTGGCATTAATGACATAAATTTTGAACAACCGGGGCATGGGCATTTCAAAGCCATGGCAGCTCGGCTTCTTGATCCCAGCGGAAAACATATTGGCTATGTGGATATGGTTTTTGACCGCAACCAAGAAGTGAAATTGCTCGATGATGCTGAAAAAGCTTTAACTGAAGGACGTCATGGTGCCGCTGAAGAATTGGTAGAAATTGTAGATGAAATTGCCAATGTGTCCAGTCTTTTAACAGATCAAATTAATGTTTCGAGTCAAGGTGCGGATGCGGTTTCTATGCGCATGACCGAAACTGCCACAGCCATGGACGAAATGAACAGTACAGTGCTTGAAATTGCTCAAAATTCTAATAACAGTGCAGAACTTGCTGAAAATACCAAACAAAAAGCCAATGAAGGTTCTAAGGTGATTAAGAAGACTGCGGATACCATGATTCGCCTGCGAGATGAATCCTTGTCCATACGCAAAAGTATGGGAGAGTTGGCCGAACACGCCAAATCTATCAATACAGTTATGGGTGTTATCTCCGATATTGCCGACCAAACCAATTTGCTTGCGCTCAACGCCGCCATTGAAGCTGCAAGAGCCGGTGAGGCCGGGCGAGGCTTTGCCGTGGTTGCCGATGAAGTTCGTAAACTTGCTGAAAAAACAATGACTTCGACAGCAGACGTCTCCAATGCCATCAATGCCATTCAACAAAGTACCAATGTTAATGTGCAACAAATTGACACCACTGTGAAAAGTATTGAGGAGGCTGCAAAATTGGCCATCAGCAGTGGCGAGTCCTTAGGTGGAATTTTAGAAATGGCTGAAGAAAGTGCCGATGGTATTCGTGCCATTGCCACAGCCAGTGAAGAACAATCTGCCACTTCCGATGAGATTGCTCGTTCCATTGCTGAAGTCTCAAATGTGGTGCTTACCACCAGCGATGCCATGAGCAAGGCCAGCGAAGCTGTGCATTCTTTGGGTGAGCAGTCAAGACAACTGTCTAAACTTATAGAAGAACTGAAGAGCTAGTTTTTTTACAGCCTGTTGAAAAACTCAAATTTCGTCAGTTCGTTCAAAAAGTGCCGGATACAAGGAAGTTAAACAATCCAAGGTGCGATGTGTATATAGACATACATGAGCAGTTTGGATTGTTTAACTGACGCAGTAGCTGGTGCTTTTTCAACTACCCGATACTTTTTTAGCTGTATCGTATGTGCTTGTTGTTTCAACAAGTTACAGTCATTTTTTGTTTGTCAAAATTTCTGGGTTACAAATTTTGGGTTACAATTTTTTTTCACTGTCTCTTGCAGCTTTTTTTTCGCAAGAGATGTTCACTGTCAGCAAATGTCCCACCATTTGCCCTATGTAGTGGTTTAGACTTCATCGTACAATAGGCTCCGTTTTGGTGGTACCTTTTGTCAGATTAGTTGAGCTGCCCGACCTTTTCTTTCCAGAGATATTTCCCCTCAAGGAAGGTTTGCATGGGCGTTCTGCCGCAGCATATTTTACCTTGGTGAGTCCTCTCCGTGTTGTAATGGTTTATCCATACATCAAGGTCAGTTTGTAGCTCCTCTATAGATTGATATATTTTACGGCGAAATGCAACCTGATAAAACTCATTTAAGATAGTTTTATGGAAACGTTCGCAAATACCGTTGGTTTGTGGGTGTCTGGCCTTAGTTTTGGTATGTTCTATGTCATTTATCCCTAAATATAGGAAACGCTGATTTAATCTTAATAAAAATGTAATTTTATACACAAAAAACTTGACTTTTCTTTTGTTTCTAGATATAAACATTTGAAATAATGGAGAATGTATGAACAAGCTAACTTTTGCAGATTTTGAGTATGGATTACGCAAGCGCACGACCAAGCGAGATGTTTTTTTGCGCACCATGGATGAGGTTATTCCTTGGGAAGAGTGGGTTAATTTCATTAAGCCTTTCTATTTTAAGGGAG
>CAYJHK010000251.1:0-3377 GCA_964369515.1 uncultured Desulfovibrionaceae bacterium | reverse complement strand
AGGGGAAGCTTTTGGGCTTTGGCAAAAGTTCCCCTTCCCCCCTCAAGAAAATAATAACATACATAAGCAGTCTGCGTTTGAAATTTTGACGCAGTAGATGGTACTTTTTCAATGCACTGTTAGGGTTTTTGTTGTAGCTTAACGGCCTTTATGGCTGTGAAAGTGCGTGTATATTTGCACAGTTTATCTTTCTCATTCCAGTCTTGATCTTCTGTATAACTTACGGTAACATTTTGATTTAAGAAGCTTTTAACATCGGCAAGTTGTTGTTTGAAGTCCGCTGAATTTACCGGTAAATCAATAACTTTTGGCATGGCGTTCACCATAATCGTAACATGCGCCTTTGAAGAATCCATTTCGTTTACCTTGGTCAACAGCCCGGTGACGGTGGAGGCTCCGAGGGTTTTCTTGACACATTTTGTGTAGTTCCCAGCCGGAAGGCTGCGTATTTTGCATTGAGTTGTAATATCAAGTGCAATGTTGAAGCCGTCGTCTGACGGAATCACCGTGACTGTTTTTTTGGCGTCATTCGGGTTGCCAAGCGATTGGCAGAGAAAGCCATTTTTTGCAGGGCGACAGACACCGGAAAAAGCGCAAGAGGCACCGGAGTGAAGCCCCAAATTTTTAAGGGTGAGAAAAAAGGCATCCTTAACATTCTCCACTTCGCCGATAATGGCAGAACCGCTTATTCCTTCAGCCACATGCACATAGTTACCCATAAGTGATTCTTTAATGGTGGAGACGGTTTGAATGCGAGTAACTTTCTTTTCTCGCACGCATGTTCTATCGTGTTCGCCCCAGTATTGTTCGTCCACAAAGCTGACAAATACGTCTTTATTCAGCAATGATTTGGCAAGAGCTATCTGGTCGATGCCAATGCGCATATCCACTTCAATGCCATCTGAGCGTATAATCACATGGGTGTACATGAAATCACTTTCATCAACGGCAATAAGTTTTCCAAAAACGCTTGAATTGCTGAATATTTTATTGACGCATTTTTCATAATTTCCGGGCATAAAACCAGTGTAAGCACAGGTATTTGTAGGATTATCTATAACCAAAAACCCTTGCCCCGAGGGGATGAGTTCGAAGTATTCATCGGTATTTTGTTCTTTGTCAAAGGTTTTGCAAATAAAAGCACTTCCTTCTGCATAACATTCGCCGGCGAACTGGCAATTTTTCTCCAAATCCATGCTGTAATTATTCAGATGAATAGTAAACGCAGATTTTGCGCTAAAATCCGGTTCAATAAAGGCATATCCTTTGAGCTTATCGTCCATATGACTATAACCGCCAAGCAATTTTGCTTCCGGTTTTGTGGCATCTTCAACGGAAATAATTTCTCGTGAGCGATTACAAAAATTCTTTTGCGTATTCCAAACTTGGCTTTGATTGTAATGCACAAGCACATTTTTACCAATCATGGTCTCTAAAAATTCCGCTTGTTTTTGCGTAATAAATTCTAGGGATTCAGCTCCGTTATCGGTAAAACGCACGATGAATGTTTCGTCCTCATGGATGATTTCCATGGGCACAACAATCATGGTCAAAGGTCCGCTTGTTTGTTCTATGCAGCGTGAATAATCACCGGACATGAAACCACGCACGCCGCATAAAAGGCTTGGATTCTGAGGGATATTAAAGCCAAACTCCGATGGTACGATTTCAAAAAAAGATTCCATGCCTTCCGGCGCATCCTTAATGGGGCAAACATATTTTCCGTCGGTAAGCGTACAAATTCCTTCATATTCGCACAGGTGAAGCGCTTGCACATTCACAGTATTGAGCGCAACATGCACCGCACTTTGCTCGCTTTCGTATTGCCGAATACGCACACTTCCCTTCATGCCGTCGGCATCATACACATAATTGCCCAAAAGCTCATTGCTTATGCCTTGAGGTGTGGCAGCTATTTTTGCATTTTTTTGAATGAAATCTTTCACTTCTTGATTAATATTTCCTTTATAGCTCACCTTGATGGCCTTTTGCACTAAGGGAAGAGAGTTGTTTTTTACAAAGGAAATGCTGAAAGTCTTATCAATGCTTTCAAATGTGAAATTTGTTATATTGTCAGGGTTTTTCCGCAAAAAAACTTCAACTTCTTCTCTTTGCAGCACAATGGGTGAATTGGCAAGAGCTGCCTTAAAGTATTTAATAAAATAGCCTTTTTCTTTTTCCACATCAACTTTTTTGCCGGCAGCTTCAATGCTCAAATTTGCCGTGGCTTTAATACGCATAGTTTCATCATCAAATTGAAAATCCGACAATGTAGCCGTTAAAAGCGGTGCGTGCTTAATGGTGTAAGCAAAACCTATATCTTCATAAAACGGCGCAGCATAAGAAAAGTTTTTCTCACTATTTAAAATAACTTTTTCAAGCGCATAGCTTAAAGCAGCAAACGCATTGTGCGCAGTACGCGGTATTTGCAAGGTGAGTGGTTTATTTTCAAGGATCTTTTTTACTTGAGCCTTACTCTGTGCAGCTGTCGTTCCCAATTTCTCGTTGCCAAAAACATACTCAATACTTTGTAAGGCAAAGGTTTTTTTCTTTTCATTAACAGAAAAAGCAAACAATACATTGAGGGAAAAATCTTTGTCGTTCAGCTCTGAAATAACTTCATTTTGAATATTGACATCGGTTACCTGCAAGATTTTAAGCTGCGTCTTAATGGCTTGGTCAACAGCATATTCGCATTGATATGTAACAATATTTTCTTTCTTTTCAGTAGTGTATGTATCCCATTCACCACGCTTGCACAGTGCATAATCATCTAAAACATCCTCAATGAGTGTATTTTTTTCAACGTCAAAAGAGCCCTTTTGCACAATTTCAATAACTTCCGGGGTAAAAAATGCCCATGAGTGCTGAGGCGTGGCAAAAAAGATTGAGAAAAAAAATATTATAAAATACAATGGTTTTAATATCATGTAACACTCCTTTCTGGAATAATAAATACAGGAAAATACAAACATGCTTTACGTGCAATGTCAATATAATTGTGATTCACACAAAAAGCACTGCACGTGATTCTGAATGTGTTAATAGTAATTATTAGCAGCAACTACTGCTAACTTTTTAAAAATTCCATTTCTAGAATAAGTTGTTGTAAAAATTAACTTTATAATTACTGAAAAACTCAAGTAGCCAAAAAATTTTTTTATGTTAATGAGAATTATTAACACATTCAGAATCACGTGAAAGCACTGCCACCATTTGTTCATTTTTTCCCATGACAATTAATCCGCATTTTTTAGGGACAAAAAAGTTTTCTGCCAAATGAATGCTGTGTGCCCATCAAAAAAATTTAGTTGCATAACTTTGGGATGCGCTGATTAAATAAAATTTTATACACACAAGTCTATTAAATTGGAGTT
>CAYJHK010000250.1:0-3383 GCA_964369515.1 uncultured Desulfovibrionaceae bacterium | reverse complement strand
GGCGCAAGCAAAAGTTCCCCCCACAAAAAATATCGCAAATTAGAATGCCGTGACGCCGTATACAGACATACACAAACGGTTTACCTTTGGATTTTAACGCAATACCGATACTTTTTTTAACGTGCAGCCGACGAACGTCCTTCTTTTTCAGCGGCCAACAGGGTTTGGAGTTGTTGCAACACATTGCTTCGCCTACTGGCAGCTTGGTTTGTAATCATCATCTGCTGTTCGTTCAAACTGCTGAGATTTTTTTGATAGGCTTCGGCGGAAGTGAGAGCCGTTGTAAACTCTTGATAATTAGAAGACCATACAGTGCTATCGCCGCTATCGTGATCATAAACAGTAGACGGAATTCCCATTTTTATACAAAGGTCTCTATTGTTTTGTATAATCGCAATATCTGCTGCTGAAAGTTTTTTGTAATCTTTATGATTGTCAGTACCGTACTCTCCTTTCATCTTGGTCAAAACTGCGATCACATCATTACAAGCACGCATCTCGTCTGCCATTTGTGACGTTTTGGTATACTGCGCCTCAAAATATTGTTCTTGTAAGCTCAATTGCATCATACCCATGCTCATGACAAGCTCGGCAAAGGTCATTTTTTTGCTTTCGCCATCACTGGTGGTAACGGTAAAATAGCTGTTGGAAGCGGTAACATTGGTAATAGTTGTCATATGTTTTCCTTATTATTATGCTTTTGCGGCAGCTTCTAGAGCTTTTTGCTTGGCATCATGTATTGTTCTGAGCATATCCGACATTTTGGCAAGCAAATCCTTAGCAATACTTTCCATGTCTTTTTGCTGCTGCGCAAGATTCTCCAATTGACTTGCTTCGGCCTGTTTGCCATCGGCTTGGGCTTGCTTTTCTTGGTTCAACGCTTGCCCTTCGGCGTTTTGACCTGTCCCTACGGCACTTAAAATTTGTGAGCCACCGTCAAACATCTTGCCAAAACTTGCTACCCCTTGCAGGCCACGCTCCGTACCGCCAAAAAGGCCGACACCACCAAGGGAAAGCAAACCACCCAAGGCAGAAACACCGCCGGCAATAATACCTAAAATCATTGCCGTTTTTGCGTGAGCACGCATCTCGGCTGCCCCTTGCATTTTAAGGTCGGCCGAGGCGAGCAGTTCCTGTTTTTTTGCCGATAAGAGGTTCTGTGTTTCTTGGAATTTAGCCTCTCGCAGGGTGCGGCTGAGACTTGAAACCAGCAACATGAGGTTTTCCAAATTATTCATGGTCTCAATGGCGCTGCCAAAATCTATGTTCGGACTTGGCGAAGACATAAAGTTCTTGGATTTACTGACACATTCGTTGAAAATATCCGCTAAGGCCGGCGTTAAAGTTATCCCCTTAACTTGGTCGGCGTCTTGCAAAGCTGCTAAAAGCATTTTTTCATCGGCCGTGATCTCGCTACTTGCTTTATTTTGCAAGTAGGACAAAGCATTTTGTATTTGTGATCCTTCTATTTTCATAAATATCCTTCACTTATGAGGCATTAGCTAAGCACTGGCAGCAGCTCTTTCGCCCGAGGTGTTTTTAGTCAACATACTGCAGGTGCTTTCCAACATTTTTTGCTGAATTGCCAAAAGTTCCTTAAGTATTTCCATGCGAACTTCCAATTCTTTTTCAATTTGTGCTATATTTGCCATGGTTTTTTCACTTTCGGCGGCAAAATCCAAGGCGGTGGCATGGGCATCGGCGGCACTTCTTGCATCTATGGCATTGCTACCGGTGACGAAACCGCCATAAATGGCATTACCGATGTTTACGATGGTAGCCAACAGCTTCAAGCCATGATTCATGGCACTTGAAGTTATGTGCACAGTGGAGGCAAATTTTATGGATGCTTCGGCGATAATCTGCAAGTTTGCCGCTTTGCCTGCCACAGATGCAGTTGTTTCCACGGCAGT
Source organism: uncultured Desulfovibrionaceae bacterium (assembly GCA_964369515.1). GTDB lineage: Bacteria > Desulfobacterota > Desulfovibrionia > Desulfovibrionales > Desulfovibrionaceae > CAYJAD01. Next base: position 1,470 of record CAYJHK010000250.1, on the reverse strand, counting down.
TTTTGCAGCACCGATGACATCCTTAAGCGCACTTTGCGTCTGTTGCACAGCCTTCACTGCTCCATACCCCGTGCACACGCTGGCAATACTACACGCCACGCTGACTCCCATGAGAACATAGGTTATAATGGCCATCGTTTTCTTAGATTTTGCCAGTTCCTCAGGACTTTTGCCCGAAAGAATTTCATCTTGAATGCCCGGATCCGAAAGCATCGTGGCTGCCGTTGAAGCCACACTTGCGGCGATGACTAGGGCTATGGTGGCAACAGCCAAGGGGCCACCACCGCCAAAAGTACACACAGCAATGGCAATACTGGCCACCACAGCCATTACACTCAATACATCCTTGATAATATCCTTAACGCTATTCTTTGCCATTTCACCAAGCTCGGCAAAGGCAGCCTTGGTTTCTTCTTTAGGCACAAAGGGAGCCATGACGACCGCCTTAAAAAACTTAAAAACAAGTCCAAAAAGACCTGTTTTCTTGGGCGGAATGGATTTCTCCATATTTTCAAAGTATTTTTTCACCTCTTCGGCACGCTTTGCGTTAAGCTTGTCGATTTCGGCCTTCTGCCCATTGATGGAATTGGTGACGGAATCCATGCTGGCATCGGAAATGTTTTTTTGTAATGCGGACAGGGCGAGCATAAGACTTGCCGCATCCGCCTTGGGCGCAGGCATGGTGAAGGCATGGGTGGAAGCTGTGCCTGTGTTGCGTGGTGCGCCTTGCAGGTCGGCATTGGTTACACCTTGCGAAGGTGTACCGGCGCCTTGCACTTGTTCATTGCCAATATTTGAGGCAGTATTCAATAACACATTGGGATTACTGTTGGTTATTCCGCCGACCATAAACTAATCCTCCATATTTTCAAGCATCACCGTTGCACGGGCACGAACGGCTTCGGCAAGGGGAGCATCTTGACACGTGTCGCAACGTTCAAGCGCAAATTTTAACGCAGCCTTCACGGCATCCCTATCACCCAACATCATATAACACTCGGCAAGGTGCAACAGGGGGGCAGGGTTTTCCGGCTCTAGCGAAGAAGAAAAGGTGAAGACAAAGGAAGCTTCCAGATATTTTTCAAGCATTTGCATACAAGATGCCGCACCAAAATGCATTTTGTAATTGAGCGGTGCTATATGTTGCAAAACAACAAAGGCATCTAAGGCGTCTTGATATTTACCGTTGGTAAAAAGATTATAGGCAACAAAATACATGGCTTCGAGTTGTTCTTCTTTAATATCAAGAGCTTGCTGTACAGAAATTTCATTGCTCAAGATGGCAGTAAGAATTGCATCGAGCTTTTCCTGTGTTTCCTGCGAAATACCTTCGCTTTGCATTTGTTCTTGCGACATATGTACCTCCTAAATGATGAACAAAATAGTTCATTGAATTAAAATAAACGTGGCTATTACCTTTAGTCAGCTATTTTTTATCTGGGGGGAAGGAAAACCCTTTTGCTAGCGCCA
>CAYJHK010000249.1:0-3386 GCA_964369515.1 uncultured Desulfovibrionaceae bacterium | reverse complement strand
CTAACGTCAACGCTCCAAAGACCTTGCGCAATCAATTGCGCAGAGGTCTTAAATTGCAATTAAAGTAAGGGTTGTATTGAATGTTTCGTTCTCCTGTCCCCAAGGTGTGTGCCATACATGATTTGTCCGGCTTTGGACGTACTTCCTTAACTGTGGTTATTCCCATTTTATCGGTGATGGGTATACAGGTTTGCCCCATGCCAACTGCTGTTTTGTCGACACATACCACTGAATTTACAGGTTTTTCTTTTTGCGACTTGGCGAATGAAATGCGGAAATTTCTTGCGCATTGGCGTGAGCTTGATTTGCACTTTGATGCGGTGTATTCGGGATTTTTAGGTTCACCGGAGCAAATGGAAGTGGTGGAAGATACCATTTCCCATTGCAAAATGGCTGACGGCTTGGCGGTGGTGGACCCTGTGCTTGGTGATAATGGTAAGCTTGACCCGACCATGACTAAGGAAATGGTGGATAGGATGCGTAAGTTGGTTGCGTATGCCGATTGTATTACTCCCAATCACTCTGAAGCGTGTTGGCTTTTAGGTGTTGAATATACAAATCATATTTCCATACAGACGGCGAAGGAACGCTTGCAACGCTTGACCGATCTTGGGCCACGCATAGCCATTATTACTTCAACGCCCATCAACACACGTCCAAACTTCAGCTCAGTCGTGGCTTATGACCGAGAGCAGCAGCGTTTTTGGCGAGTTGATTGTCCTTATATACCTGCTTTTTATCCGGGTACAGGTGATACATTTGCTTCTGTGTTGACCGGTTCGCTCTTGCTTGGCGACTCCTTGCCCCTTGCCATGGACAGGGCTGTACAATTTGTCAGCGTTGGTATCCGTGCCACCTTTGGACATAGCGAACCTCGCTGTCATGGTATATTACTTGAACGTGTGCTGGATACTTTGCGTGCTCCTATTACCGGCGCAAGCTATGAACTTTTAGAAGATAATTCATGTTACATATAGATACAAAGCATTTACCCATTGGCATTTTCGATTCCGGCGTGGGCGGACTGACAGTACTTAAAGCCATACACGAAAAGCTCCCGTGCGAGGACTTGCTCTATCTTGGGGATACCGCCCGCCTGCCTTATGGTACCAAGAGTAAGGATACCGTTGCCAGCTACGCCTTGCAAGCTGCCGCTAAACTCGTGGAGCGTGGCATAAAAATGTTGGTGATTGCATGTAATACGGCAACGGCAGCCGCTTTGCCCCTTTTACGCAGCACCTTTGCCCCCTTACCTGTGCTTGGCGTTATCGAACCGGGTGCAAGAGCGGCGGTGAACGCCACAAAAAACGGTCATATTGCTGTCATAGCCACCGAGGGTACCATTAACGGCAAAGCTTATCATCATGCCATGGGGGCTTTATGTCCGCAAGTGCGCATAACGGCGCAGGCGTGTACGCTATTTGTGCATTTGGCCGAAGAGGGGTGGATGCAAGGTAGCATTGTTGAAGAAGTGGCGAGGCGTTATCTTGCGCATATTTTTTTGCAGCCGCAGTTGCAGCATCGACCCGATACCTTGCTTCTTGGCTGTACGCATTTTCCGCCTTTGCGACATACGCTTTCGCAAGTTCTGGGGAATGACGTCATGTTGGTAGATTCTGCGGCAACTACAGCTGAGGCTGTATTTCAGTCTTTGACAAAACAAAATTCTTTGCGTATTGATAATAGCGGTCAATGTCATTTTTTAACTACTGATGATGCAGAACGTTTTGCTAGGGTTGGTTCATTGTTTTTAGAGAAAAAACTACAAAAGAACCTTGTTGAGCATATGGACATATAATTATATTTGTATATACTCCCCTGCATGTTGTTTTCTAAAAGGAAGTAATTTATGACGTATACTCCCGTTTCCATGATTCCCGGCCCAACACAAGTTCCAAGTTTTGTACGTGAAGTGCTGGGGCGAGATTTTGGACAAATCGAAGAAGATTTCATCCCCATATACGAGGCTACCAATGGACTTTTAGCTACGGTTATGGGCACAAAGGAAAGCGTCATCACCATGACAGGTGAGGGGATGTTGGCATTGTGGGCAGGGCTAAAAAGCTGTTTGCTGCCCAAAGATAGGGTTCTCGCCATCGACACCGGCGTTTTTGGGCATGGCATTGGACAAATGGCGGCAGGTCTTGGTTGCGATGTGCGCTTTGTATCTTTTGAGTATGGAGAAACCATTTCCGATGCAAAGGCCATGGAGCGCATTGAGCAAGGCATAGCAGAACATAAGCCGGAAATGATTACCGTTGTGCATTGCGAAACTCCCTCAGGTACCTTGAACCCTTTGGAATGTTTGGCGACACTAAAGAAAAAATATGCCGTACCCTTGCTTTATGTGGATGCAGTTGCAAGCCTTGGGGGGACGCCCGTGCGCATGGACGATATGGGCATTGATATCTTGCTTGGCGGTTCGCAAAAATGCTTTTCTGCGCCGCCCAATATAAGTATCATGGGCATCAGTGACGCAGCTTGGGAAAAGGCCGAAAGGGTAAAGTATGTCGGTTACGATGCCATTTTGCCTTGGAGGCGTGTGCTAGAGGAAAATCTTTGTCCTTATACGCCTTATATGGCAGGAGTTGCTGCGCTACATGCTTCATTAAGTTCTATGTTTCATGAAGGATTTTCGCAGATATATGCACGCCACGAAGATGCCTCTCGTTGCTGCCAAGAGGGTCTTGCCAAGCTTGGGATTAAGCTTTGGCCTGTTGAAGGAGCCGTTAATTCGCCGACTGTTACGGCTGCTCTTATACCCGAAGGCTTTACCTGGTCAACGTGGCAAAAAGCTTTGTATTCGCAGGGTCTTGTAGTTGGTTCATCCTTTGGCCCCATGCAGGATAAAGTTTTTCGTTTAGGACATATGGGAAGTCAGGCTCATGTATGTCTTGTTGAGCAAGCTCTCAGAATTATAGAAAAAGTTTTACGTTGATTTTCCTAAGTATTTAGGATGTTAAATATGTGCCATTGCTTCCTTTAGATTGTTGATTGTTGTAAGCTAAAGGAATTATTTATAAACATTGTACCTTCTTTTTGGAGAATGAAATGACAAAAGCTGAATTAGTTGAAAAAATCTATGCCAAAGCCGGACTGCCAACAAAATCAATGGCTGAAGGAGCATTGGATGCTGTGGTGTCTTGTTTGCGTGATGCTTTGGTTGAAGGTGAATCTGTGACTTTTACAGGTTTTGGCACCTTTAAAGTTTCAGAGCGTGCTGCTCGTAAGGGGCGCAATCCTCGTACCGGTGAAGAAATCGACATTCCTGCCAGTAAGGTAGCAAAGTTTACTCCCGGAAAACAATTAAAAGAAGCACTTAAGTAGCAAGTTTTGGTAAAAAAGCCGGAAATGAGCGTATACAGTGCTCTTTTCCGGCTTTTTTG
>CAYJHK010000248.1:0-3402 GCA_964369515.1 uncultured Desulfovibrionaceae bacterium | reverse complement strand
CTCACCCCTGCTGCCTTCTCTGCCTTCTAAACTCGTACAATTCCAAATGCTGGTCATAGTACCGCTTGCAGTTTCTAATAAAAGCAGGTGTTTGCTCCATTTTCTCCATCCACAACACGTCACTTTCTTCAAGCGTTTCGCCTTGCTCATGCAAAAGCTTAAAAAGATAGTCATAACGTGCATTTTCATCCTTAAAAAACGGTTTAGGCTTGGCTTTTGGCATGGCAAGTTCAGCTTTTGCCGCCGCTATGGCCTTGGTGGTTTCCGCTATTTCTTTCTGCGTGATTTTTTGTGCCGTATATACGGGCTTTTCTTCCACTTCTTTCTTGATTTCAAGAGCTTGCATCCGCTCTTGCATTTCCGGCTTCACCACATTTTCAAGCATCACCTTAAAGGCTGCTGTGGCGTTTTTCTCTTGCCCTTTTTTGAGCCTGATGGCCTCTTTCAGCTCTTCCTGCTGCTCATCGCTGCCTAGGAAACGCGCGGCCGGGTGTACTCCGCTGGCTATTTTGTAATATCCACGTTCTCTTGCTGTGCAAATTTTATTGCCGTCATGGTCAAACACTTCAACTTCATGGGGAAATTCAACATTGTCATAATAAATAAGAATGGAATGACGACGGCTGGCAAGTGCCTCATCCCAATAATAACGGCCTAAATGCTTGATGCCGTCCTTGGTGATGGTGCGTACTTCTTTGTGCAGCATGAGAAAATTTAATCTTTCTAAATCAACACCTTCACCTCTACCTGCCCAAAGCACCTCAAATGGTGTTCTGCCCTTCAAGTGAGTGCTACGCTGCGGCCTATCCGCATACTGCCCAAACCACTTGGCAATGGCTGTGTGTGTTTCTTCCAGCGTCAGCGGCCTTCCGCCCATTTTTTCATATAATTTACGGTGTAAATCCTCACCTCTGTGCATACGGGCAGGCTTGTTTTCGATGCTATTTCCCGTGTACGATGGCAGAAAAACTTCCATTTCGTGCATGGTGCCGAAAAAGCGTTCCACGGTTTTTGATTGCCCGTGATACGGCCAAGCGTGGATAACCTCACAGCCTAGATCCCTATACAATCCCAAGAATCCGGCTTGCTGAAAGTCCTTGGTTCCTTTGAAGAACTTTGAACGAAAAGCCCGTCCATTGTCCAAATACACCACCTTCGGAAATTTGCCCAAAGCAATACAAGCCCGGCGAAATGCGGAGCTTATGCATTGCGTGTTTTCCGTGGCCATAACTTCCCAGCCCACGGGACAATTTGCCGCGCCGTCAAAAAAAACCAATAATGTCATACGACAAGGCTTTCCCGTGTCCGGATTGATGGTCTCAAAATTGAGCACATGTCCATCGGCTATGAGCACATCGCCAACGTCAACCAATGTCCAATCACGCTGAATACTTATGGCGCATTGGTCATTCCAAGCTTTTTTCCCCTTGCTCCACAAAGTATATTCATCAAAGCAAGTGCTTACATACGTTTCCACAAAGCGGCGTATGGTGGATTCCGACGGCGCAAACAGGTCTTTTGCTTTGCATTTGAGCTGTATTTGCCGCACACATTGCGCTATTTTTGGCTGATTCGGGTCAAGAATATGCGCCAAAATCAGCGTTTTATGCGCTTCGCTTAAGAGGCTGTTGCCACGGTTGGCAAGGCCACGCTTATCAGCAAGCTTGAGTACGCCGTCAGTTTTTTCTTGTAATTTCCAGCGTTCTAGGCTCTTCCATGATGGCACACTGCCAAGCTCTTCCAAAAGCTGTGGCCATGCACCGGCGGCAAAGGCTTCAACGAATGCATCTTTTTGCGCCACGCTTGAGCCGTGCTTACTTTGCCATTGCATGTAAAGCTTCAATATGTCCGCACGGATAAAGGCATTTTTCCTGCGCTTGGCGTCAAGGACTAGTTTTTTTGGACTTTCGTCCACAGGATATGCATAAACCGTCTGTGTCGACTGTACCGCCGGTAAGGTGTTAGCTGTCGTATTTACAGCTAAGTCCTTCTCAAGGCTTACCTTTATGGCTAATTGCGTTTCACTTGGCATGGACGAAAAAAGCCACTCACTGCCACCGCCACGCCCTTGACGTGGACGGGACTGCCAGTTTTCGCGCTTGGCTGTACGTGTCACAGATTGCACTGGCTTTTCAATAAGATGCGAAATCTCTCTCGTGGTGTAGGCTTCTTGCAATTCCATGGTGTTTCCTTTGTTTGCAATATTTCTTAAAGAACAAGTCCGACTGAATATCCCTTGCTGTCCACTTCATAAATATTGGAACAGCAAAACCCTTTACGTTTTAAGGCTTTTCTTGAGTGTTCGATAACTCCCTCAACGCTTTCTTTTTTAAAGTGGATGCGTAGCCATTCCATCTTTCCATCTAAGATGCGCCAGCCCACAGCCTTAAAATTTTTCATAGTTTCATTGCTCATCACGCCACCTCCATTTTCTTCGGGTCAAACAACAACTTTTCGCTAATTCCAAGGCTGCGTAAAGCGTCAAGAACTATGGGACTGTGTTTGTCACCTCTTATGGTGTCATTCACAATTGTATGGCTCACACCAAGACTCCTTGAAAGAGAGCTTCCTGTATGTCCCAGCAAACGAATTTCTCTTACAATCAAATGGCTTACATTAAAACGCTGCCTACCAAGCTTTTTTCTAATTTCAGGCGTCATAAAACCCCTCCTTTTTTTTATTTGACCTTGTGGCAATTTGCTTGTATTTGGTTTCCGTTGCAGTTGCTTTTTCAATTACATTTGCAATCACCGTTGAAACCAATATGCACAATTTATGGTGTTTTGTAAACCCATTTTTGGTGTTCAAGTTAAAAAAAGTTTAAAATATTATGAATAGTAAACAATTTAAGGTTTTTATAACTCAAAAAAACACAATTTTTGGTGTTCAAGTTAGTGTTCAAGTTACAGAGGTTAAACATGAACAGTAGCGAACGCTTAAAATTAATTCGTGGCACCAACACTCAAGCTGAGTTTGCTGCTATATTAGGTATTCACAAAAATTCGTTAGGAAGATACGAAAGAGGTGATTCTGAACCTGATTTAGAGATTGCACGGGCAATTTGCACCAAATATGGTGTTTCTCCGGAGTGGTTTTTGTTTGGCACAGGTGAAATGCACAGATCAGGCAACAGCGGAACGGATAATCCGCCCATAAACAAGCAAATTGACGTGATGTACTGTGAAAATTGTAAGGAACTACAAGGAAAGATTATAGAATTGCAAAACAAAATTATTGAATTACAAGATGATTATATGCAATTGCTGAAAAACAGCATGGCGAAAAAATAAACGCCCTCCACCGCCACCGGCTTTGTGATGGGCGCCCGCCGCACCAAAATTAACCCCGCCGCCGTTCTCATTTGTCGTGACAAAACGGCAAAAAAAACGCCCAAAATCGGGC
>CAYJHK010000247.1:0-3419 GCA_964369515.1 uncultured Desulfovibrionaceae bacterium | reverse complement strand
CTGGGGGAAGAACCTTTTGTTCACAAAAGGTTTTCCCCCAGAAAAATAATTAACCGGCATATCCTTTTGGCACCCCCCTACCCTCCTCCCAAAAAGGAAAAAACAAAAAAACTATAGGATCATATCCATGTATACAAAGGATTTTACATTATTACGTGAAGAAAAAGTGCAGGAAATTTCCGGCATTGCACGACTTTATAAGCATAACGCAACAGGTGCCGAGCTTTTATCCATCTCCAATGACGATGAAAATAAATGTTTTGGCGTCACCTTCAGAACGCCGCCGCCCGACTCGTCAGGTGTGGCGCATATTTTAGAGCATTCTGTGCTTTGCGGCTCAGAAAAATTTCCGGTGCGTGAACCCTTTGTGGAGCTGCTCAAAGGCTCGTTACAAACCTTCCTCAATGCCTTCACCTTCCCCGACAAGACGTGTTATCCCGTGGCCAGTACCAACACGCAAGATTTTTACAATCTCATCGATGTATATATTGATGCCGTCTTTCACCCACGCATTACCGAAGATATTTTCCGTCAAGAAGGCTGGCATGTGGAAACAAGCGAATCTGACGACCCCGATTCACCGTGGATTTTCAAGGGCGTTGTCTACAACGAAATGAAGGGCGTATATTCCTCTCCCGACTCCATTTTGGCGGAACAATCGCAACAATCCATGTTTCCCGACATGCTCTACAACCTTGATTCCGGCGGACATCCCGAAAGTATTTTAACCCTAACCTACGAAGCTTTCAAGGATTTTCACACCAGATATTATCACCCTTCCAACGCACGTTTTTTCTTTTGGGGCGATGATAGCGAAGACAAACGCCTCGAAATTGTAGGCGCAGAACTGGCTCGTTTTGAAGCCCTCGCCGCAGACAAAAAAGCTCATTCGGAAATTCCTCTGCAAAAACGGCTGGATATACCACGTCAAATCGAAGTGCCCTATGCCAGCAGTGAAGATTCCACCAAGTCCTTATTCACCATGAACTGGCTGCTTTGCGAAACAGCTGACACCACCAATGCGCTTATGCTTGAAATGCTTGAACATATTCTTGAAGGTCTGCCCGGATCACCTCTTCGCAAAGCCCTCATAGAATCCGGCCTTGGCGAAGATACCACCGGCATAGGGCTTGAAAGCGATTTGCGCCAAATGTATTATTCCGTAGGACTTAAAGGAATAGATGAACGTAAAATACCCGAAGCCGAAATACTTATCCTCGAAACCCTCGCCGAACTTGCCGACATAAATTCCGGCGCAATCAAGCCTGAAGCCATTGAAGCCGCTGTAAACAGCGTGGAATTTAGCCTGCGTGAAAATAATTCCGGACGCTTTCCTCGTGGCCTTGCCGCCATGGTGCAAAGCCTGTCCACATGGCTCTATGATGGAGACCCCCTCGCTCCGCTGGCCTGGGAAAAACCGCTGGCAGCCATCAAAGAACGTCTGGCCAAGGGCGAAAAAATATTCGAGAACTGCCTCCAAACATGGTTTTTAAATAATGAACATCGCAGCAGCGTCATCCTTCTTCCAGATGCCGGCCTTGCTGCACGGCGTGAAGAAAAAGAACGTGCCCATCTGGCTCGCCTACAAGATGCCTGCTCTGCTGCCGAACGCCTCGAACTTGTACAAGAAAACAAACGCTTACGTGAAATTCAAGAACAGGCGGACAGCCCGGAAGCACTGGCCACCATCCCTTGCGTCGGCATAAAGGATTTACCGCTCACCAATACCGTCTTGCCCATCAGCACTAAACAGACTGACGCACAACAGGGGCAACAATTCATCGCCCATGACATCGATACCTCCGGCATCGCCTATGTGAATTTACTGCTGCCCCTCAATACCGTACCCGCACGCCTTTTGCCGCTTTTACCGTTGCTTGGGCGTTCACTCACGGAAATGGGCACACAGCAACACGATTTTGTCAATATGGGTATGCGCATAGCTGGAAAAACCGGCGGCGTCGGCGCTGCACCCTTCTTAACCACCCATAAACATAGCAAGCTTCCCCTCGCCTTCCTCTCCGTCGGTGGTAAAGCCGTGCGTGATAAAACCGATGAACTCTTTGATATCCTAAAAGAAGTCCTACTCGAACCCAACTTCAATCAACAGGAACGCATGACACAAATGCTCCTTGAAGCAAAAGCCCGCCTCGAACACGGACTTGTGGCGGCAGGTCATGCCTCTACCTCAGCCCGTATCCGTTCAAGCTATACCCAAAGCGGCTGGATGGAAGAACTCACCGGTGGCATCAGCTATCTGGAATCAGTACGCAATCTTTGCCAAAAAGTGGAAGAAGATTGGCCGGCACTGCTTGCAGATTTACAAGAACTTCACGCACTTATTGTTAACGGAAATAATTGTATCATGAGCAGCACCGCCGATGCCGCTCATCTGCAAATACTCGAAGGAAAAGCCACAAAGCTTATGCAAGCTCTGCCAAAACAAACGCAAAGTCTGCAAGACAATACATGGCAAGTGGCTCAATTACCAAAGGCCGAAGCCTTCACCACCCAAGCGCAAATCAACTATGTGGCTAAGGGTGCCAATATCTATCAGCTCGGTTACAACTATCACGGCTCAGCTCAAGTCATTATGCGTCACCTGCGCATGGGCTATTTATGGGAAAAAGTGCGTGTACTTGGCGGTGCTTACGGTGCTTTTTGCGCCTTCGATCGCCTTGGCGGTACGCTCATCCAAGCCTCCTACCGTGACCCGGCCGTCAAAGCAACTCTCAATACCTACGACGGAACGTCGGCATATCTGCGTGCCTTTGACCCCGACGCACGTACCCTATCCGGTGCCATCGTGGGTGCCATCGGTGAACTCGATACCTACCTACTCCCCGACGCTAAGGGAAGCGCCGCACTCATCAGGCATATCTGCGGCGACAGTAACGAAGAACGTCAACAAATGCGTGACGAAATCCTCTCCACAACGAAACAGCACTTCCATGATTTTGCCAATACCATGGATAAAGTACAAAAAGAAGGACGAATATGCGTACTCGGCGGTAGCCTAGCGCAACAAACCGCCACAGAAGAAGGCTGGAATATTCAACAGTTATTATAAGAAGTATTGTTAGGGAAACAGGCATTCTCATTTGCAATATTTTTTGTGGGGGGAGGGTTTGGGAGAGGCATTCTCATTTGAGATATTTTTTGGGGGAAAACTTTTGCTAGCGCCAAAAAGTTTTCCCCCAAACCCCCTTTCAAAACGCGCTTTCCGCTTTTTTCTTCGAAAAAAGCTTCATAGTGTCTCACACATAACTCACTGTAAAACAAGGCTATTATAACAATACTATTTACAAAGTAAACAGTATTGCGTATGAAAAGTTTTTGGGGGTGGAGGGTTGGGCAAGGCATTCTCATTTGAGATATTTTTTGGGGGAAAACTTTTGCTAGCGCCAAAAAGTTTTCCC
>CAYJHK010000246.1:0-3439 GCA_964369515.1 uncultured Desulfovibrionaceae bacterium | reverse complement strand
AGACCTTTTTCCAAAAAGGTCCCTCCCCCAAGAAAATTTTACAAAATTAGAATCATGTGCCCCCAACATTTATTTTGAAAAGCCTCTCTTTCCCCTCTCAAGAAAACTCAAAAAAACTACTGTAATGCTTCACTTACAGCCGGTTCCGGATCAAACTTACCGTCACTTTTATATTTTCCCAAAGCCATACCTTGTGCTAAGTCATTGAAATGCCACCATTCCGAAGCAAGCGGTGTCAGGCCGGCCTTTGTACAATACTCTTGCAAAAGCTTCGCACCACTGGTTATGCTCTTGGCAAACTTTGCCTTTCTCCATGCAGTATCAGTGCGTGAACTTACGGGAAAGCTAAAGACAGCGGCTTTATTGCTGAGCTCATGCATGGCTGAGGGCATGGCATATTCTTCGTAGGATGTGATTTGTGTAAAGCTATGACTTCCCATTTTTTTTTCTTCTTGCGAAAGCACTTTCGCCAGATGCACGTCAATGGCATAGCCCCGCTGGTGATTGGACGTTCCCTGTGAGACAAACCAGCCCTTGCTCCATGGGGGCGTGCTGACTCCTCGCCGCACTATAGCATCCTGTGCCATAAGTTTCGCAAGACTGTTGACGATTTTTCTTTGTATATTATGTGAGCGAAATGCTTCGTAAATAACCAGCGTATTGCCTTGTGCCAGTGCAAGCCTTTGCGCCGTTTGAATTTTTTGTGCCATGCCAAAAAGAGCCGGCATGATGAACATGTGTTTTTGAAAACGCTCGTTAAAACCTTCGGCATTATACAATTTTTGGCCGGTGACGCCCGCAAGCTCCTTACCCGATGAGACTAAGATGGACTTAGATGCATTGGTGTTGTTGTAAACTATTGATGGTATGACATCAGGTAAATTTATCATGACATATAAGTGTCTTACATATCCTTCCTTACCCTTGCGGCGTATTTTGAACCAATTACCGCTGTGCTGTAAAATTGTAAAGGCTGCTCCGGGCGCAAGTCTATACACGGCTTTACCGCCGACCTTGGGGGTAGGGTACGCTTTTAAAGAAATGGAGGCATAGCCGGTTGCGCCCGTTAAGGGTAGTTCGAATGATGTTGTTTCATTGTCCGCAAAAGCACTCTTTACCGAAAAAAGCAAGAGCAGACACAGTATAAACGAAGTATATTTTTTTTGCTTTGGGTGTGTTGTAGTCATAATTTTCTCATGTGATAAGTTATGTGTTTACAGTGTATTGCGCCAAGAACGCATTCACCAATTCATCAGCCTTTTTATAAACCAAATCAATTTCTTGCTTGCTGATATGCGGTATGTGTATACCGCACAGGCAGGTTGTGGTTACGTTAAGCCTTTTTTGAATTTTTTGTGCCACTTGTTTAGCCAAAATATCTTCACGGTGCTGCTCAAGGCAGAGAACCTCCACTTTATGGATATTTGTATGATTTTCAGCAACATCGGCATTGTTATTAGTATTTACATCGGTGTCAACATACGCAAGAGCAACGGCACCTGTATGCGGCCTTTGTCCTCCGTCCAGTAATATGCATAAATCATCACCCATACCGAGAGCACGCAGGCGTAAACACACTCGCCCTTCTTCGACTTTAAGTTCTATGAAATCAGAGCGTTGCATTATGTCGTAACTTCCGGAATACAATGCACATTTTCAGTCTGTAAATTGGCACGTAAAATGGCTATGCGTGCAAAGGATGATGGTGCATAATGGATAATATTTTTACATTCAGCCAGTAAATACATTTCCACCAGTGCATCAAAGCCTTTTTGCACATTATCGATATTTTCCGTGTAACTGTGTAAGGGGATGTTTGCGTCTTGAAAGGATTTTTTACGCACAACGCACGCTGGGTAAATGCGTTGAACCATTTTTTCCACCAAGGCATTGTCAGTACACAGAAAAATGGCATCACCGTCGTGGTACAATTCTTTCAGTTTTTCGAGTGTTTGCGGCAATGGGCTTTGCAAATCGCTGTGTCTTATGTGTATACCCATGGGTTTTTTGGGGAAATGTTCAGTATAAAAGCTACGCACGGCGTCAAGAATTTCCTTGCGGGGCACAAGATATTCATTGAGGAGTATGTTGGCGATTTCGTTTACGTTTTTATGGGCAAAGCGTGCGTATTTTGCACCTAAGGCTTGTGCTAGCAAATTCAAGGTTGTGAGGTCATAGCCCCAATGTACCAGTATTTGCGGTGCCGGTTCAGTGAGGATGGGGCTGAGCGGATATGAACTTTGCAGCCTTCCTGCCGAGCTCATGTGTGCATTGTCATCAAAAAGATACTCTACGGCAATGGGTTCGGCGATGAATTGTTCCCAGAATACAGGAGCGAGACTTGCGCCGTTGTTGAAAGCATTTAGTGCGTGTTCGACGGGCGCATGTGATACCCCTTGCAGCTCAAACCACAAGGGAAAAACATTGCTGAAATCTGTGGAATACATGCCGTCACGCCAGTCCACGCAGAGGGTACGCCCACTGAGCAAGCAGTGGGCGATACCGCCCAAAATGGCTTGGATACGGTTGGCAAGACCACCGGAAGCACGCAGAATTAAAAAATTTTCGTTAAGCATTACCTATCCTTTTTTTAGCCAGCAAATGTAAAAAAACTACAAAATCCTTAATGGCATCCTCTCCTTTTTGTAGTCGACAATGTATATAGGCGTTGATATAATCGCTGAAGTTCATGTCTTGCCCATAGACAGGATAGAGCCGTTGGGGGGTGGCAAAAGGTATGTGCAATATATTTGCCAGTTGCGGATGGATGGGTTGAATAAATTCTTCGTCTTTTTGCATATATAAAGCACCTATACTTTTAGGGATTTCACCTAATCCCAACTCTTGCAACACTCTATTTGCCACATAAAGACTTAGGCGAGGTGCCGGGTGGTTGACTGTATAAAAAATTTGCTCCTCTCGCCAAAATTCTTCTATAAATGCTAGGGTTTTGATTGGCTGATTTTCTTCCTTGGCAAGTTCTTTCACATGGGATTTTTCACGCAAAGCTTTCAAATCATAGCTATGTAGCAGGCTACCCTTCATATAGAGATGGTGGATTTGCGCCGCAGAAAGTTCTCGAGCGCAAAGTTCCTCTAAGATTATATCCCCATAGGCCATGAAGGTCTCGCTGGTAAATAGTGGCCAGTAGCCATTGAAAAACATGTTGGGAATTTGCAAACTGTGACAGCTGTTTGAAGTTCTTTGTAAAAGTTGCGCTGAGCTCAGTTCGCCCCATTTATCTCCCAGCTCTTGAAAGAGGAAAAGTCTGCACTGCTCAAGAGTTTTGGCATCTATACCTTCTCGCAAATAATTTGTATACGAAAAAATTTGGAATTTTTGTGCAAAAGCAGGTGTTGATTGCAATAAAAATTGCAGGCTGTCGCCTTGGCAATTGGCGTGGAGGATGCATATTTCCTTGCTCATTACTTTCTCTCTT
>CAYJHK010000245.1:0-3469 GCA_964369515.1 uncultured Desulfovibrionaceae bacterium | reverse complement strand
TGGGGATGTTTTTGGCTTCAGTAAAAGTTTTCACCCAAGAAAAAATCAACAAACCATTAACTTGCCCCTTTGCTCACATACAACTTAGGTATAGCCCTCGTAACGTCCTTAGCAAAGTCATCTATGGGGTCGATGGCCGGATTTTTTACGGGTTTTGAGCCGAGTGCGTAGGCATGTGAGCCTATGGCGACACGTGGAATAAGGAAGGCATTGCTCATAAGTTTTCCGTCATAGAGGCAGTGGGGTACGATTTTGTGATGTGCTTCGCCAACGCCGGGATAGGTGAGGGTTCCGCCAAGAAATTGCAGGTCACGCAGGGCAATCATTCCGGCTTCTTGTGGCTTGCTGCTGTAAGGGTAGGAGATAATGCGAGAAATCCTTTCGAAGACGCCAAGTTTCTGGAAGTCTTCCATTTGAAATTCCATGACTTCCCGCATTCTTGGCCCGCTGAGACCTCCAAGCGAATTATAGAATTTCGTCTGATAGCCGTATTCTATATCGGGCATGACATGCATAACGTCGAGGATATCCTTGAGCTGCATAACTGAACCGAAGTAAGAGTTATTTTGTCGCCCTTTGGGAATGCTTAAGAAGAAGGTGGCGCGCGGCATGGTTATATTTTGGAGTGAGGCCGCAAATATTTCCACAAAGGAGTGGGAATTTTTGAGAGGACCTTTATCGCTGCCCTTGGGTGCGGTTGTGCTTGAAAAAATCATGCTGGCATGGGCGCCGTCGCTGGTAATGCCTATGGGCTTATAGCCGGCCGGCACAATGGAATCAACACGATTAAGTAAAATATCGCTCATACTTACGGGGCGAAAACCTTGACTCCAAATGTGTAAAAAGAGCGCCGAAAGTTGTTGCGGAGAAATATCTTCGGGAAAGCGAGGATTGTTGTCCACACGGTAGAAGGCAAGGATGGGGATGGCCGAGATGTGATCCACGTAACGGTCATGCTGCTGCGGAGTTTGCGCTCCGTGCGCTGTGGGGTTGTAAAGTGCGCCGGTGAGCGTGGCAAAAGGGAGGGCGGCTAAGATTTTTAGAACATCACGTCTTTGCATAAAAACCTCTTAGGAGTGACGCTCATCATTTGAGTCTTGTGTACTTGGCGTGCCGTTTTTATGTGAGCTATTATTGACGGCGGCATTTTTATACGCCAGTTTCAGTAACCATGGCACGAAGGGGGCGCAGGCGATGACGATGGCAAAAAGCGGCCAGCGCAATCCGGTATTTGCACGTATATACCAGCCACAACCCACGGCAAAAAGTAAGAGCAAGACGAGCAGGGCTTGGCGAAAGCGGCTTTGCTCAACGCCGGCTTTTACATATCCCCAGAAGGAAACTTTCGCCTCACAGTGCGGACAATGGGTATGCGTTGCGGAAATATTTTGCCCGCAATGGGCACAGTGTAATGTGGACATATCAATATAACTCCATATTTTTTTTAGCTAATTGTATACGTTGCCACGACATGGCAATGCGTGCGTGGGAAATGCTCCCATTTTTTACAAGTCGCAGTAAGATATTATAAACTTTTGCGGCCTCACCAGCCATGCCGGCTGTGGGATTTGCATGGATATCGGCTTGGAAGGCTCCGGGTAAAACTTTACCAAGACTTTGTTTTAATAGCATTTTGCTAACTTCAGCCGTTGAACTCTTCCCTTGCTCCATGCCGCCGCTACCAAGGATTTCAGTGATAACTTTTGACTGACCAGCGGTACCAAAACCTTGTAGGGGATCAAAATTTTGGGCATGTGCTGCCGGTTCTGTGATGAGCAAAATATCCGTTCCGGCTTGTATTGCCTGTAAAATGCTGTCTTCTAAGGGAAAATACGACTGTAAACTGCGTAAATCTTCCGATACAATGAGACCGTTAAAACCCAATTGCCCACGTAAAATATTATTCAGAATTTGAGCGGAAAGCGGCACAGGACGCAAGGCGTCAAGCCCTCGATGATAGATAAGCGCAGGTTGTATGGCATAGTTAAGGTTTTGTTTATATGGCAAAAGTTCACGCTCGTTCCAAGTGCCTGCCATATCGGGAATACTGTCAAGTACACTTTTGACGCCTTGTTTTGCGGCAGCTGTGCTTATAAAACCACGCACCACCGAACCTGTTCCGGGGAAGTTGCGCACGCAAGGCAAAACTTTTGCGGCGAGCAATCCCTTTATAAAAGCTTGCACATGCTGCGCCACCTGCCCTTCGTTGACACCAAAGGAGCGAAAACGCTGCCCAATGCTTTCGCTGAGCGGATTGACATTCACATCCCCTGCCGGCCCCAAAACAAAATTTATGCCAAGACCTGCCATTTCAAGTCCGGCACGTCTGGCGGCAATTTCGGTTTTCTCCACACTTCCTTGACCCAAATATGCCGCCGCCGCAAGCCCTTCAAAACCTAAATCCTTGCGTAAACTTTGCACAGCACCGCCTTCTTGCTCAACAGCCACAAAAAGGGGCATGGCATTACTTGGCAGCGCACGTTGCAAGCCGGCAATGAGCATACGCAATTGACTTGGCGAGGTTATATTGCCTTGTTGTAAAATGGGTACTTTAATACTATTTCCGGAGAGAAGCGATGGATTATTGAAACCACCTTTACCGCCTTCAAGCATGGGTAAAGGGGCATGGGCAGGGGCTGTATTGTGATCCTTGGGAGGCATGGCTTCCAAAAAAACGCCACCTATTTTTCCGGCCTTTATCAGCGTCAAAATGGGCGCACCGCTCTCAAGGTCTGTCCCCGTAAAACCGGCCATAATCATTTGCCCGATCATGATTTCAAGGCTTGGGTATCCTTGTAAATTGTGTGCAAGTGGACTGTTGGGCTGATCCGTGCCGGATTCGGGATTTGCCGGATTTGCCATAATGCCTGCGTTCACATCAATATTAGATAGAGGGATATGTTTTGCATGGGGTCTATTATCCCTTTGCGTCGTGCCCGGTGTGCGTGCTTGCATAAAGTTTAAAAAACCGTCGTGGGTTTCGGGAATGCTTGGCATAAAGCCATTGTTTGCCGGTGCTGTCTGTGTTGGTACTGGCGGCTTTGGTGTCGACGGCGTTGCTACTGTCGGTGATGGTAGCTGCGACGGCGTTTTACCTTGAGGTGTGGACGGTTTCAGCGGCTCAAAAGATACGATACCGGGCGTGAGCGGAATATTCTTGGCATTGCCCGAAAGCGGCGCCGGAAAATATTTTTGCATCTGTTCCGGAGTGATTTCTATGCTTGGCAATAAATCCGCACTTTCCGGCGGCGACGCCTCGGCTGCATACACAGCACAAGGCGTTACGTTGCACAAAAATATGCAAGAAAATATACATAAAAAATAGCACAATATACATGCAAAATAGGATTTTTTTCCATACATGGGGTGGTATTTATCCTCGATATTTTTTAAGGAAACACTGATTAATTGTTTTCTTGAGGGGGGAAGGGGAACTTTTAACCAAAGCGACAAAAGCTTCCCCTTCCCC
>CAYJHK010000244.1:0-3491 GCA_964369515.1 uncultured Desulfovibrionaceae bacterium | reverse complement strand
AAATCTGCTTCATTCCTAAAACTTGCATAGAATGCTTTTTACGAGTAATATATTCCATGACTTTTGCTTAGACATATTTAACAGCCTATCCTCAAACATCTTAAACAGGGGAGTATATGCATACAAATATTGATTTTGCAGCAATAAACCATATTTTTTTCAATGCACTCAAACAAGAACGCAGTTATTTATTTGAACATGAAGTTTATGAACTACTCAATTTTTCCGGTGCAGAAACAACTCCTCGAACCGTGTTGGTTTCGCGAGGTGCGGCTGTGTCTCAAGAAGAAATTTCATTATTTCATGGAGATAAAATCGTTCTTAAGATTGTTTCCCCGACAATTGTGCATAAAACCGAAGCCCGTGGTGTACGCATCATCGAGCGCACGCCTGAAAAAGTTCGGGCGACTGTGCGGCGTATGTTTTATGAAGTTCCTGAGGCATTTTCCACTGTGCTTGAAAAGTATCCGCACTATCGACCGGAAAGTTATGTGGGCTTGCAGGGTGAGGATTTGGTCTATGCAATTCAAAATGATATACGAGCAGTTATGCTCACGCAATATATACCACCGGACTCACAAGCTTTTGGTAATGAACTGATAGTTGGTCTTCGTCATTCTGATGAATTTGGCTCCATTATCAGTGCCGGGCTTGGCGGAACAGATACTGAACTGTACGCCAAGCGTTTCAAAAAAGGTCAGGCCATTGTGGCTGCTTCAGTGGAAATGGTTGACGGTGAAATTTTTTTCCAACAGTTCAGAAAGACTATTTCTTATCAAAAATTGGCCGGTTTAACTCGAGGTAGTGGTCGAATTGTAAGTGATGAACAGCTTATTGAATGCTTTTCTTCATTTATAGAGTTAGGGAGGTATTATTCTGCAAATAATTCAGAGTCGCCCTTTACTATAGACGAACTTGAAATCAATCCTTTCGCTTTTACAGATTTTCAGATGATACCTCTTGACGGCCTCTGTCACTTTTCTTTGTCTACTCAAGAAACGCCAAAGCGACCCCTTAAAAAAATTCACAACTTACTCCATCCGGAACGTATTGGTATTGTAGGTGTTTCAGCCGGAAGAGTCAATTTTGGACGCATAATCTTGGATAATATAATAACGGCCGGCTTCCCAAAAGAAAATATAACGATATTTCATGAACATGCTCCTGCCATTGCTGATATTGCCTGCCTGAACAACCTTAATTTACTTACGCAACCCCTTGACCTCTTAGTGCTTGCTGTTGCTGCCGAATATGTGCCAAGTTTGGTTCGTACCATAGTTGAGAATAATAGTGCCCATGCTGTCATGCTTATTGCAAGTAATATGGGCGAAACCAAGGGCAGCCTTGAGCGTGCAGAGGGTGTAAAGCAAGATATTATGAGCGGACGTGCCACAGTTGACGGCGGCCCCATATTCCTTGGTGCCAACTGCATGGGGGTTGTCTCCCATCCCGGCAAGTATGATACGTGGTTTATTCCCAAGGAAAAATTTACGCCGCCCTATATGCCGCAGCGGAAAATCGAGGCAGAGGACGGGAGTAATGTATATCAACGTTCGGCATTGATTAGTCAAAGTGGTGCTTTTATGTTGCATCGTTTAAGTCAAATGCCTTCGCTGAACCCTGCCTATATGGTCTCCATGGGCAATCAATCGGATCTTACGCTTGGTGATATGTTAGATTATTTTAGTAAATCTGATGAGGTGGATGTCATTGCCGTTTATGCCGAAGGCTTTAATTTTGGAGATGGGTTAGCATTTATAAAGGCAGTGCGTAAGGCGGTATGTGCCGGAAAAATCGTGGTGTTTTATAAGGCTGGACGCACAGAAGAGGGTAAACACGCCACCAGCGGACACACCGCTTCCCTTGCCGGTGATTATATGGTCTGCGAAAGTTGCGTGCGTGAGGCCGGAGCCATTGTTACACGCACCTTCACCGAATTTCAAAATGTGTTCATGCTTGCCGTGCACCTACATCATACCAGCATTAACGGGAGGCGGCTTGCTGCTTGCAGTGGCGCCGGTTTTGAAGCTGTGGGCATGGCTGATTCTATTCAGGCTGATGAATATAGTATGAGCCTTTGTCAATTTAGTCCGGAGTGTGCGCAAAAAATCCATGCCATTTTGCAGGAAAACTATCTTGATTCCATTGTAACAGTGCAGAATCCATTGGATATAAGTCCTTCTGCCAATGATAAAATGCATGTGGAGATAATAAAAGTATTGCTGGAAGATAGGGGCAACGATGCCGTCGTTATGAGTTTTGGCCCTCTTTCGCCTTCAACACATACTTTGCCGCACAGCGAAATGCCGCTGAATATTGCAGATCCGCAGAGCATGGTGCATTGCCTTGAAAATATGTTCAAAGACATGCCGAAGCATAGGGTGAAGCCGCTCATAGGCATTGTGGATGGCGGAAGTCTTTTTCACACATATAGGCAGGCTTTGATGAAGCTTGATATTCCCATTTATACGGTGTGCGATGAAGCCATTGCGGCTTTGGCATTGTATATGGAAGCTCGCATTAAAATTAGTGCGTATATGCAAACCCCTTCTTCATGTAGGTTTTAATATGAAAAAAAATGTTTTTTATCTTAGTAATGGCCTTTTTTCGTTAATTCTATTTCTTGTTTCCGCTTGTACTACCGTTTCGCCGGATACTTCCTTTGTGCAAGGTGAAATACGCAAAACCCAGACAGCCCTTGGCTTTAAGGAAGAAAATATTCCCACGAGCACTTTTACGCTGTTTTCGCTCCTGCGCCCTGCAAGCAGTGAAAGTGGCACCTTGCACGTCTATATAGAAGGCGATGGTTTGGCTTGGATAACTCGTAATCGCCCTTCAAATAATCCCACGCCCACGCAGGCAACCGCCTTATATGTGGCGCAAAAAGACCCCAGCGTCGGTGCGGTACTTTATCTAGCAAGACCTTGTCAATATGTGAGCGAAGAGCATCGCAAGATGTGTACACGAAAATATTGGATGGGCTCTCGTTTTGCGCCTGAAGTCATTACCGCCACCAATGAGGCCATCGACCATGTTAAGGCCGCCACTAAGGCGCAAAGCGTGGTCTTGGTGGGCTATTCCGGCGGCGCAGCTGTGGCCAGTCTTGTGGCGGCACGGCGCAATGATGTTTCATTCTTAGGGAGCTTTGCAGGAAATCTTGATGTCGATGCTTGGACGAATTGGCATAAGGTGACACCGCTCAAAGGCTCGCTCAAGCCCATGAATGTATTACCACGCATTGCGAAAATTCCCCAAAGACATATATTTAGTCAAGATGACAAAATTATTCCGCCGGAAGTAAATACAAATTTTTGTAACTCCTTGGCAAAACCTGAATATTGTCAGAGGATTACCGGTATAGGCCATGGAGGGGATTGGGCAGGCGTTTGGAACTACAACTACAAATAGAAGACGTTGAAAATGAGGTATCAGCATTGTTAGGGAAACACTGATTAATTATTTTTTTGAGGGGGGAAGGGGAACTTTTGCCA
>CAYJHK010000243.1:0-3507 GCA_964369515.1 uncultured Desulfovibrionaceae bacterium | reverse complement strand
ATATCGACCCTAATCCAGCATATATTTCATGGGATTAGCAGGAACGCCGCCAACACGCACTTCATAGTGCAAATGCGGCCCGGTGGTACGCCCGGTCATACCAACACGCCCGATAACATCACCACGCTTCACCTTTTGGCCAACTTTCACCGTAGCAGCTTGCATGTGTGCGTATTTGGTCATAAATCCACCACCATGTTCAATGGTCACCACAATGCCATATGCCCCGTCAAACCCTGCCTGCGTCACAGTACCCATGGCTGAGGCAACAATGGGCTGCCCCACTTTTCCCTTAATGTCTATACCCTTATGGAAGCGTCGCCCACGCCCAAAGGGTGCAATCCTGTAGCCAAAATGTGAATTGATTCTGCCTCGTAAAGGCCATATGGACGGTGAAGTGGACAGCTTGTCCTTGGCTATGCGCAAAGCTTGCAAGAGCTCTTGCTGATTGACCTCCTCAAGTTGTATGTCTTCAGCAAGAAGCTGCAAAAACCGTTGCATACGCCGAGCCATAAGATTGGGACGATGCAGAGGTAAAGCGGAGCTAAGATACTGGTCATTGCGGGATTTTTCCACAGTACCCAGTTTAGAATTTAAATCAAGCATATGGCGAATTTTGGCATCAAAACGCTCCACACGCAAAAGATCCTGGGAAATGTGACGAATCTTACCCAAAATACTAATATACTGAGCATTTTGTTCATCAATAACACTTTGCATATCTTGAATCTGGCTCTGCAAGTCCCTATTGGTGTAAAATTCTTTCAAAAGAAAAACATTGCCCACCATAAAGCCACAGACTATTAAAACAATAATCCAAATGAGCCAAAAACGCACACGAAATTTTCTGCTTTTGCCTTCGCCACCTTCTCGGAAGATAACTATGTGATGTTTTCCAAAAAACATGCAACCTCACATAAAAATGTTTACAAAACTTACTCTAAATACTGACGAAAAAGCATATCGTCAAGTGGAAAATGGTAAAAAAAATTGTATTTTAAGCACTATGCATCAGCTAGCCGAAAATTTGACACATCCTCAATCAATATAAGCTTCGCAAAAAATACAATATGAAAATTCAAAGACCTATGAAGAAATGCTTTGCTTGCAGTGCGTTTAAAATTCAGTTTTGCCTTCTCGAAAAAACAACCAAATAAAAAAGTGTAACTATGCATCTCGTTATATAAAAATAAGCCAGTAAAGTTTTGACCTATTTAAGAGCTTATCCGTAAATAACGTATCGTGGACGATTACTGCGCCAAAGCTCATTTTTCCTCAGGTCGAGTACCAAAAGACGTACACTCCCTTCGCAAAAATGCACTTTTCCTTGTACTCGCCTCACGCTACATTTATTTACGGACAAGCTCTAAAAATAGGAAGCGCAGGCAATATTTTTTTGGAAAACACCATATATTAACCGCCACCGCAGGCAGTACCCGACACAAAACAGCTGTAACAACGATGATGACGTAACATAATTCGATAACGCATGGCCTGCTCTAAGGTTTTTCCCAGTGCGTAATCTTGGTCATCGTCCACCAAGGTGCAGGCGTACACCTGCATAGCACCGTGTTTCTTTGCAATCATCTTGCTGTAATTACACATAAAACGCTCACGGTCTTCTTGTGTTTTATACAGTGTCATGCACTTTTCACTAATACTTGGAATATCCGGCGCCGCATTGGGTCTTAAAAGATCCGGAAACGACACAAAAGGAATATTTTCCGGCAAGCCTTTACGCACAAAATGTTCAGCATATGCGGCATCCACAGCTTGAATATCGCTGCCTTCACGTAACTGCCGTGCCACGGAAACATCAAAACCAAGGGAGTGCAGTTGCGCCATGCCATCAAGTGCTTTTTCAAAGGAGCCATGCCCCCGATTAAGATCGTGCTCGTGCGCACTCGGATGATCAAGACTTATGCGAAACGAAAGCTTATGAATAGCTTGCTTGAGAGGGGCGAGTCGAGACAGTGTTGCATGTAAGGGGTCGGTTGCATTGGTTAAAATCAAACAAGGCGCCACATCAAGAGCTGCGTCGATAAGATCGGTCATATGCTTATGAACGAAGGGCTCTCCGCCGGTAAAAGCTATTTTTTCCACAGAAAACCGCTGTGCTTCCTCTAAAAAAGGAAGTATTTCCGCTAAACTTGGCGGCTGAAGGCGAGAGTTTCCGGGATGTGCACCTTCAAAGCAAAATGGACAACGTAAATTACAATTGGTTCCGGTGTGAAACCAAAGCTCCGAAAGTTTTTGAGGCTGAATAAAACCACGGTGTTCGCCATTTTGGGTAAAAAGCCAATTACTTTCCTCAATATGATGCATTTTTTCGATGGTATGATGAAACATTTTTTACCTTCTTTTTTGAGATTTTAAGATTCAATAAGGCGGTAAGCATATCCTCATAAATATTTAACAACCAGATTTTTCCGCTTAGTCAGTCGATACTGAAAAACAAGTTAACAGCATAAAATTAAACATTTTTTAGTTAAAATATACAAATAAAAATTCCGAAAGCAAGGGCACGGAATGCACTTTTACAGCATTTTTATGGCGTTAAAACATGGTTTTTCTGTGCCAGCTAACAAAATTTGAACAATAGTGAAAAATTTGCGCCACGTAAAATGAGTCGAAGTTCACTTCCGGCGCCCCCGAAGGGGCATTTAGAGTGAGCGTGCCCTTCTGAAAAATGCATGGAAATGCGTTTTTCAGCTCCGACTAGTGTCTAATTGCAAAAATTTTGTTCATAATTACTCACAAAATTTTTGCTGTATCACCTGCGAAAAAACGTGGTTTTCCGCAGGTTCCGTCGCTTTTGGCGGCGCAAAATCCTGACGGACTTTGTAGTGTCTACTTTTGCAAGTAGACACTAGTTAAAATCGTAAAAAAACAATGAATTCAAATTATCAATAAAGCAAGCACTTTCACTCAAAAAGCAAAAGTGCCGCATATGCAACACCTGTTCTTATATACATTAATGGAAAATGTGGCAAGTTTTAATGCGGAATTAAAAAAATGTCGCATAATGAAAAGAAAAGCATACCACGCATTTAAACCCCGTGATTGCGATTATGGACGTGTGCACTCATGAAAATAATTAATCAGTGTTTGCTTTACTGTATGCACACTAGAGTTATCAAGTATAAATGTGCCACCTTCCTTTAATGTTTGTGTTAAAAATTCAGCAAGACAGAGATGATTTAGTCTTACTTGAGGAAATTATTCAAGCTGACCCATCAGAACTTAAAAATGCTATGTTATTACTATGCTTTGCTTTTCAATGCCCAAGCCTGCATTTTTTTACACTCAGCCATTAAATTATCATAGTCAAATCGTGGAAATTTCCCATTGTGGTACAAAACTTCACCTTCAACCATAGTAAATTCTACCTCCATGCCTGTAGCAACATATACAAGCTTCGACTATATAAGAAAATAATTGTGCAGAGGTCTTACATTATGAATTCACCGACAACACTGCCGGTAATGCCGACAATGCCATTTACTT
>CAYJHK010000242.1:0-3532 GCA_964369515.1 uncultured Desulfovibrionaceae bacterium | reverse complement strand
CCCCCACAAAAAATATCGCAAATTAGAATCACGTGGGGTGCAATCTCATAACGACACACTGCATTGTTACTTAAAAATCAGTTAAGCTTTGGCAAAATATAACGTTTTGTGTTAGAATGTAATTTTACTAACGGGTAGTGATTGTCTATTCTAATTCCTGAAAAGTTTTCGGAGCTTATCTTGCAGACTTTGCGAAGAATTTTTTTGTAAAAGAGCATAGCAGGACACAGCGCCTATGATTACAAGACCGTGTATTGCTCTTGTCCAAAAGCCGGAAAGACCGGAGCTGACAATGCCTGCCTCGATGGTTCCTACAATGGCAATGCCCACCAGCGTTCCGTATAATTGCGCACTGCCGCCAAATACGCTGGTTCCGCCAATGAATACAGCTGCAAAGACGAGCAGCATATAGCCATCGCCTTGTGTCGGCCACCAAGAGCCCATTTCCATGCAGCCAATGACGCCGGCAAATCCGGCAGTAAGTCCCATGAGGCAATGGACGCCGAGGCGTGTTCGCAAAACCGGGATGCCCAGACGTTCGGCGGTATGCCCATTTTCACCGCTAAAACGTATATTATCACCCATAGGATGATGGTTGAACATCAGCCAAAAGACGAGGGTGAGCACTACAAGCCACACAGCCTGCATGGGTAAAAAATCAAACAGTCGTCCCACAAAAAGTTCTTGCAAGGGGCTGTTTTCTGCTTCCGTGAGTGGCATGGCTAAGCCTTGACTGACGAGCAAAACCACGCCGCGCCAGAAAAATTGCGTGCCAATGGTAGCAATAATGGAAGGAACGCCCACCACAGCTACGAGCAGGCCGTTGCAAAAACCGATGCCAAGTCCTACGAGCATGGCCAGCAGCATACCAAGCCATGCCTGCCCAGTGCTACTGACCACGAGCGCAAAGGCAAACCCGGATGCGGCAAGGGTTGCGGGAAAACATAAATCCATTTCACCTGTTGCAACCACAAGAGTGAGCCCAAGGGCTAAAAATCCGTATAAGGGTAGGGTGGCAAGTAGGCTTTCGTATATGGGTAAAGCAAGAAAAGCGCGAGATCCTGTGAGCATAAATATGCCAAGAAGTACGAGAAAGAGTGCTGTAAGCCACAATTCATTGCGTGTTCCAACGGAAATATTTATCTTCATATCAATCTCGAATTTTATCAATTTTCTTGAGCAAATGAGCCGCAACTGTCAAGCTTGTCTTCGGCAAGTTCCAGCAAATATTGTTGTAGTTGTAGGTACGTTTTTTGACTTTTCTCCATTTGCGATACAGTTATACCTTTATGCATAAATATAAAACGGTCAGCAATGTCATAGGCTTGTTGCATATGGTGGGAAATGATGAGCACACTGTGCCCTCGTTTACGCAAAGTTTCAATGAAATTGAGCACACGTTTTGTCTCTTTGAGGGATAAAGCCGTGGTGGGCTCGTCCAAAATGACAAGATTTGCGCCAAAATACATGGCACGCCCAAGGGCTAGGGCTTGTCTTTCGCCGCCGGAAAGTCCACGCACCAAGGCATTGGGGTCAAGGCCAACGCCTTGCAGTCCAAACCATTTTTCAAGTAATTGCATGGTAATATTACGTTCTGCTTTTTTGTCAATAAATCCCCAGCGTGTTCGCAAATGTCTGTCTACGAAGAGGTTGCGCCAAAGGCTTTGACCTTCGCACAGACATTTGTCTTGGTGAACGGTTTCAATGCCAAGTTTGCGTGCAGTCCGTACATTATAACTTGCTAAATGAATTTCCTTACCTTGTACATAAAGTTTTCCTGCGTTGGCCTTGGTGGCGCCGGAAAGTATGTGCACGAGGGTGGACTTGCCTGCGCCATTGTCACCAAGCAGAGCCACAACTTCCCCATGGTTGATGGAAAAGTTGGCACTGCGCAAGGCTTCAATGGCACCATATGATTTTTTTAAGCCGCAAACCTCTAAAAGCATGAGCAAAATCCCAAATGTTAGAGTTTAGCGGATGCCTTGCTTGGCAAAGTTGGAGACTCTGCCAATATTTTTGGCATCGATAAGTCCGCCGCCGGTATCGATGCTAAGGCCGGTAAATCCATATTTTTTGGTCAGCACAGCTTGAAGCACGCCAAAATACCCCATTATATAGGGTTGTGCCTCGGAAATCAGCTGAACGAAACCGTCTTCTATGGCTTTTGCTGTGGCAGGTGAAAGCGAAAAGCCTGCTACATATACTTTACCGGGCTTGATTCCTGCGTTTTTAAGGTGTTTGCCCATGTGTGCCGTGAGGGAACCGTGGTCAACGATGATGAGCTTTGTGTCGGGATTGCGCCCCATTTGCGCAGCCACCACCGGTGCACCAAGCACAGGGTCTTTGTCTATTTCAGGGGTGATTTCAAGATAATCCACAACAATGCCGGCTTTTTCCAAGACTTCGACTATGCCCTCGGCACGTCTTCCCCGTTCCGGTATGCGCCGCAAGCCCCATACAAAGGCCCGTTCACCTTTTTTAAGTTTCGTCCGTCTAAGGATTTCCGTTGCCAATGAAACACCTTGCGAATAATTATCACTTCCCACATAACCAAAGCCTTGACTACGATGCTTTGCTTGCGCCTTGGGCAATGCCGTATCGACGGAGGTGACCACAATGCCTTTTTTTGTGGCATTGTCCACAAGTCGTGCAAAGGCAGCATCGCCGGGATGCCCCATAATGACGATACCGTCGGGATTTGACGCTGCTGCTTGGCGAAAGTTTACGAGCATGGTTTCCGGATTCCAGTCCGAGTAGACAAGACGCAGCTCACAGCCAAGATCGGCAGCAGCGGCTTTTGCACCGTTTTGTACGATAAGCCCATAGCCGTCTCCCACAGCACCGCCGGTATCAAGCCAAATGGTCATGCCTTCGCCGGTTTTGGCCTCACTTTGTCCGGCAAAAAATCCTAAGGTTGTACAGCATAAAAGCATGAGTAAAAGCCGGAAAAGCGTGTGATACGATTTCATAAAAATACCTCTTTTTATTTTTATTATAGTTAGGTTGAATGCTTGATGTGTTACCAATTTAATGAAAGCTCACAGGCTATTATGAAGTACGGAGCGTTGCGGCTTTTGGAGGGACTTGAACGGATTTCCTGCAAATGACTCCTTCAACAGACCGGCACAGGAGGAGGAAGCGGAAGGTTGCTTGACGTTAAAACACATGCCATGGAATAAGCGAAAGAGCATACTTCATTGAGAAATAAATATCATCGTTTTTCTAATATATCAAATGATTAGAAGTAGTCTATTTATCGAATATTTATGAAGATATGCTTAATGCAAACAATTCGAACAATGCATTAAGCGCAATCCTTGCACCCACACCATCGTAAATCAACTGCTGTGTGATAACATCACAAACCCCTCACAGAAATTTTGTTCGTTTTTGGTCACGAAATATGTTCTAACTTTCTGTGACATTACATATTTATATTGCAAATGCAAGCATATTTTTCAACAATCTGTTACCTTGACCACGGCATTCTAATTTGCGATATTTTTTGTGGGGGGGGGGGGGGGGGGGGGGG
>CAYJHK010000241.1:0-3544 GCA_964369515.1 uncultured Desulfovibrionaceae bacterium | reverse complement strand
CGGCGTTGATGACATTATCTTCGGTGATGTCGTTAATGTTGATATCGGCGGAAATATCCGTATCAACACTATAATCTTTGTTGGTACTGGCTGTGGTGCTGTTGCCGGCTTTATCGCTGGTGGTAACAGATGCTTCCACATTGGAATCCGCTGCCAAGTCCTTACCGGGCACAGATATGGTAAAGCTTCCGTCGTTGTCCACTTTGCCAAAGTAATCATTGCCGTTGACAGTGACTTTGACTGTATCGCCGGGCTTGACATCGCCGCCGACGGTTCCCGTAATATCAACGTTTTCACCGGCCTCGGCTGCGTTGATGACATTGTCATCTGTAATGGAGTCAAGAGTAATGCTGGCATCGGGAGGAATGAGGTCTACTATAACGGAATCCGAATCCGTACCCGTAAGGTCATCATCTGTAGTCACCGTAGCATCAACGACTAAATCACCCTCAAGAGGAGGATCCACCCAAATAGTCAGACCGTCTTCAATCATTTCATCGGTGACCGGCCCTGTAAAGATTACATCACGACTGCCGTCTTCATTTTCTTTTGTAATGACAATTTCGTCGCCTTCTTCTACGCCTTCTTCAAGGGTAACAGTTACTTGAACTTGATTCCCATTGGGGCCTGCAAGGTCTTCCTTGGAGATGACGTCATCATCGCCACCACCCACGCTCACAGAGATTTGAGGGGGGATGGGAGCGACAGATTGACCGTCTTCTTGTTCAGTGTCATCTTGGTCGGAATTATTATTGTTTTGAACGCCTGTGTCGCCTGCTTCGCCTGCACTTCTTTCATTGGGGTTTGGCGCAGCTGCACCGGCAGCATGGGCTTGGTCAAGACCATTCAAGCTATCAAGGCCACCGCCCAATTCACCTTTCACGGTATCAATATTGCTACCACTACCTTGTGGGGTGGTGTTACCGGCTGCCGGCATGAGATCTTCACTTAATGCTGCGAAAAAGTCCTCACCGGCGACCTCAAGCCCTTCAATAAGAAAGGTGGGCATGTTTTCTGATGTAAAGGATACATAAAAATCTGACAGCGTTAAAATTCCACCGTCATCAAAAGACAGAACAAGGTCATCGCCGTTGCGACTCAGTGTGGCTTCGTCGGCGTTAAAGTTTAACACTAAACGGTCTTCCGCCGTTGGTGTCATGGTTTGTGTTGAATTTGCTTGGGGTTTTGCTAAAATGATATCAGCCATGGAATCTTCCTCTTTTTGATGAGAATAAGGCGAAAAAATACGCATATTCTCAAGATAAAAATGAACAACGTACAAATAACGTAAAAAAGAGATAAATTAGGCGTTACTTAAGCACAATGCTTTGCAACGACGAGGTGTAAGCCTCGGGTATAGACCCACAAACCAAATATAAGGAGGTTTGTAATAATGAGGAGTTTTATTAACTCACACGCATTTATTTGCGTATTAAAAAAATATCTACAGATGTGAGGTTTGTCAAGTTTTTCCGTAAAATAAATATTTAATGGAAATGTATTTTTAGCTGAGGGAGGGGGAACTTATCCTGTGAGGAGGAGGCTGTGGTTAGTGGGGCAAACACTAACCACTAACCACTAATACCTATTCTCCCACGCACATTTTCAAGATTCCCCAAATACGTCGATCAGAAAGGTAGTGACGCTTTGCCAATATTTGCACAGCTTCACCGGAGCTTGTGCCTTGCCGGGTTGCTTTGCAAAAATATTGCACGATGCTGACATTGCGCACTTGACAAAGATACTTGGCGCATTTGGGTATATAAACATCGGTTCCCGCAAAATGATTGACAAATGTAAGCATTTGTTGTGGCGATAACACAGAACAGAGTTCATGGCCTTGATGGACATTTTTTTTGCCTCGTGGTGGCCAGCGCATGGGAATTCGTAAGGTATGTCCACCGAAAGCTGTTAAAAGATTATGTAATGTTTGAGGGTTGTCGACCAATTTATAAAATAGCTTTGCTGTTTCCGGCAGAGAATTTTCCATATTTGGGGGCACAAATGATTTCAGTTTTTCCTTGAGATATTGTTTTGTAGTGCTTTTTTTCTGAAAAAATGGTACATTGGTGCTAGAGTACATAAAACCTCCCAAAAGACGGTTGGTAAGGAAAGTATAGCCTCATTTACTGTGCTTTTATGCATAGCCACTTTGAATTTATTTATTTAAAGTGGTAGAGACACGTTTGCTTCGTCGCTTGAATATGCAAGTAGTTTGAACTTGCACTTACGTCGTGCCCATATGTTTGCACTGAATGCATTGTAATTCCAAAGGAATTGCTATGATATTACGTGTTAAAGATTTTAGTAAAGTAAAGATTATTCCTGTATGTACATACGGTAATCTAAGGGTTACATGCCACAAGTATCTAAACATCCAGAACATACACACCTCTTACAACTTAACTTTCATTGTTATACTCAATCAGATATAGATTAAAGCGTTGTCTAGAAAAATGCAAGTTTTTTTTTGAAAAAAAAAGTTAAGTTTTAATAAAAATAGAAAAAATATAAAAAACAAAAATAAAATTTAAATAACAAGAATTATCAAAAATAAATAACAAGAAAAGTTTGCATAGGAAAGAAAATTTTGAGTATGCATTTTTTCCTAGTATATTTTAAAAACTTTTCCTATAATAACCAAGTTCATGTGGCTATGTAGGTTCCATGGACTTCCAAGCGCAATGTATACAGCTCAAAATAGTATGCATTTTAATTTCTCAGAATTATAAATCTTGTTCATTTCTTATCCAAAATTTGTAAATTAACTATCTGGTTTCATGAAAGATTTGTATTGTTATGCTAACGTTTCTCACGCATAAGGACAGATTATGAAAACACAAGAATTCGGATTTGGGCAACGTTTACGTCAAAGGCGAGAAGTTCTCGGCATTCGCAAACATGAACTTGCCGCACGCATTGGTGTAAGTCTTACTACTATTCAACAATATGAAAACGGACAGATGCCTAAGGGTGAGTTTGCTGTACGTCTTTGCGAGACATTGCAGTGCTCCCTTGATTGGTTGTTGGCCGGGCGGCTTGAAACGCAGGCTCATGCAGAAAATCCGGCTGATCGGCTTGTGCTTGTGCCGACTGTGGAAGCAAGATTGTGCAAGGGCAATTTTGAACTCAGCGTTGCGGCCATGAGTCATTATGCTTTTCGATACGATTTTCTGGTGCATAAAGGAGATCCTTCTTCCATGGTGATTTTGCGTGTTGCCGGAGACAGTATGCATCCTTATATAATGAACAGCGACGTTGCACTCATTGATCAAAAACAAACAAATCCATTGCCGGGGCTTATCTATGCCGTGGTCATTGAGGATATGGTTTACCTAAAGATTGTAAATGCCGAGCCCGGAAAGTTACTGCTCGCCAGTGCCAATCCCAACTTTGCACTCATTGAAATAGTTGGGTCAGAGCTTGGCAACTCCGTGCGCATCTTAGGCCGGGCTATCTGGATCGGGCGAGAGCTACATTAACAGTGCGTTGAAAAAGCACCATCTACTGCGTCAGTTAAACAATCCAAACTGCTCATGTATGT
>CAYJHK010000240.1:0-3552 GCA_964369515.1 uncultured Desulfovibrionaceae bacterium | reverse complement strand
TTTGGCAAAAGTTCCCCTTCCCCCCTCAAAAAAATAATTAATCAGTGTTTCCATAAGCAGTTTGCGTTTGAAATTTTGACGCAGTAGTTTGCCCTTTTTCAACGCACTGTGGTCTTCATATCGTCGTCCGTGATACTACGTAAAACCTTGCATGGATTGCCCACAGCCACCACATTGTGGGGAATGTTTTTCGTCACAATACTACCGCTATCGATAACCACATTATTTCCAATGCTTACTCCGGGCATAACCTGTACGCCTGCGCCAAACCACACATCATTTCCAACGCTGATGGGGTGCGCAAATTCCAGTCCTTCATTTCTTCTTATGCTGTCAATGGGATGTCCTGCCGTGTGGAAACCGCAATTTGGCCCGATGAAAACATTATCGCCGAAGGTTACCTTGGCTCCGTCAAGGATGATAAGTCCATGATTTGCATAAAAATTTTCGCCCACTTCAATGTTATAACCAAAATCGCACCAAAAAGGGCTTTGGACAGCTAGAATGCTCTTCACTTTGCCGAAAAGCTTGTTTAAAAGTGCAATTCTTTCGGCGTGCTGTGATGGTTTGAGTTGATTGAATATGTGGCACTGATCCTTGCAAGCGTCGAGTTCCGCCAGCAATTGCGCATCATAATTCCCATTAAAAAGAATGCCAAGTTCACGTTTTTCTTTTTCTGTCATTGTGTACCTCAAATGAATAATAGCCGATATATTTATAGGAAAGTAGCCATTGAATTTTTCATTAAGTTGTTTCGTTTGCGAATTTCCGGTTACATATTGACAAGCCACGGACAAAAGCGCAGCGCCGCACAGCTTAGTTCCGTTCCCTGTTCATGTGCATAAATTTGCAAAGATTGTTCCATTTGTAAATCGGGTTTTGCGCCTTTGCGTGCCAAGACAAGTATCCACTTTGCCGGCTTTCGAGCTCGGGTATGGATTGGAAGGATGTTGCGCAGGCCAAGGTCGTATCTGCTCAGTGTTTCAAGAACGTGAGCAAGTCCCGTTGGGGTATAGATCAGAAAGAAAAAGCCGTGGTGACGCAAGATTTGACCGGCGCATTTGCAAAAATTGTCAAGGCTTTGCTCATGTTGGTGCAGGGCAAGGGCGCGCGCAGGGTCTTTACTGCTGCGTCCCATTTGCGCCGCAAAATATGGCGGATTGCTGAGCACAATGTCAGCCTGCATAAACTCAAGCTGTGTACATTTTGCACGGAGTGACTTGCTTTGTTCTAAGTCGTGACAAAGATATGAAATATTATTTTGAACATTTTCATGGGCATTTTCCTTGGCTTTTTGCAGGGCATAAGCGTTAACATCCACCAGCAATCCCTGCGCTTGCGGATAATGTCTTGCCAATATAAGGGATGAAAATCCTTCGCCGCTGCCAAGCTCCACAAATTTAGCGCAACGTGGATTATTCCCCACAATATAAGCAGCAAGTAAAAGTGCTGCCGTTCCGCTTTTGAAGTACATACATTTCCCTAAAAAATTTGTTTATTTTGAATTGCAAACCCTTAGATAGTATTGCGTCAATCTATATTCATTTATGTATTGACAGGATTCATGAATTATATATAAATATAACCATCTTAAAATAGAGGAGTATTTATGTCATTTATTACACATAAGGCCAGTATGAAAGATTTTTGCGAGTCGCTGAAAAATGTAGAAATGCCGACCGGTACTCAATCAAGGTTACGTGAGATTTTAGAGTATTTGTGTGATCATTGCCATCATTTTGAAGATTCGGTGAGCGATTCCACACCTTTTTATGATGAGTTTTTTTATGAATTGCAAGAAAAATTTCCGCATCAAGAGGTGTGTTTTGCCTTGCTTGAGTGTTTGATAATGTTTTGCCGTGAAAGACAATTGAAAGCTAAAAATGCGCAGCACTTACCGGAACCGGAGCGTAAGTTGCTGCATTATTATGAACAAAGTCATCATTGGAATGCTGCCGATGAAACACTTTTACACACATGGTATTGGGATAGTTTACCAAAAATGTACAAAGAATATGCATAGCCTTAAAGCTTTTTACGAAGCACGTTATTGAACAAAATTTACCTGCAGAATTTTTGCCTTTAATTTAGGCAGCTTGACTGCTTATGCTGTAAGACCCAGAGACTTTGCAGGGCGACGGAGGCAATAATGCAAAGCATTCCGATGTAAAAGGAGAAATTCAGCTCGCGCGCTTCACCTAAAAAAACTATGGCGATGAAAATGCTGTATACCGGTTCGAGGTTGTAGCTAAGGTTTGCTGTAAAAGCCGTAATATATTGCAGACTTTGGATGTAGAGATAGCTCATGCCAAGGGTGCAGAGTATGCCTAAGACAAGCAGCATAATCAAGTCACGGAATGTGGGAATGATATGTGTTATCTCAAAAAAAGACAAATAAAACGGTAAAAGGAGACTTAAAAACAAAGCCCCTCCGCCCATTTGATAAAAAAGTGTTGTGTTGGTGTTATAGCCTTGACATAATCTTCTGATACTGATGGCGTAGAGTGCGGCAAGCAAGGCGCCGATAATTCCGGCTATTATACCGGCACGATAGCGAGCATCAAATGAAAAAATGAAGCAAACTCCTGCCACTGTTAAGATACTGTAGAAAAATTCTCGCACCGAAAACCGTGTGCGCATGAAATATGGTTCAAAAAGAGCCGTAAAAAAACCCACCAAGGAAAAGCACACAACACCGATGGAGACGTTGGAAAGTTTTATGCTGGCGTAAAAAAAGAGCCAATGCACACAGATAAGCACGCCGGTAAAGGCGATTTTGCACATTTCTTTGAAGGATATTTTTTCCAGTGACTTGCTGAAAAAAACATATATGCCCAAAACAACAAAAGCGATGGACATGCGATACCAGACAAGCATACCTTCGCCAAGGCTGATCAACTTGCCGAGTATTCCTGTAAAACCGGCCAATAATATGGCGATGTGCAATTGTACAAACGCTTTTGCTGTGGTTGAGAGCATGATAGATTTATTCCTTGATGGATTTTAGCAAATTTTTGTCACCGGAAGGGGGCGGTAATACGGGGAAAGGGCGGCTTATTTCGGCGATAATTTGCTTTTTGTTTTGCCCATCATTTTTATAGATGACGAGGGATGAAAGGTACTGTTGAAACGGATAACATTGACCTATGGCGGAGACTGCGGAAAATGTTTCGGCATAGTAGGTAAAGCGCACTCTGCCCGGAATATTATCTTCGTTTTTCATATCAAAGGTGAAGCCGCCGTCAATTTCTTTAGCATTTTTCCCATTGAGCCCTTGGTAAAGAGCAATGGCAATTTCTCGTGAGGGGGCTTCTTGTAAATTTCCGACGAGCACATTGATAATGCAGTTATTTTCAGGATGGAGAAAACGAAAACCATCGCCGTCTCGTTCAGTGTACCAACCAGCGGGAATTTCCATGCCAAACCGCTCAAAATCCTTGGCGAAAGCAGATGAAAACACACAGAAGACAAGCAATGAAAATATACATATTATTTTACGCAAAGTTGATTCCATGACGTATAATCCACTAAACATTTAAGGTATTTTAATTT
>CAYJHK010000239.1:0-3563 GCA_964369515.1 uncultured Desulfovibrionaceae bacterium | reverse complement strand
TACACGGCATCGCAGCCTTCCACCGTGCTCAACCTATGGGCGACGATAACAATAGTCAAGTTTTTGCGCAAGCTCAAAATGGTCTCTTGGATTTCTGCTTCTGTGGCGCCATCAAGGGCGGAGGTGGCTTCATCGAAGAGCAGTACATCCGGTTGTGTGTAGAGCGCTCTGGCAATGGCCACACGTTGTATTTGTCCGCCGGAAAGGCGTGCGCCCCTGTCGCCAAGCATGGTGTGTATGCCCTCTTGCAGGTCGTCAATGAAGTTCATGGCCGCAAGTGCGCAGCATTTTTTAACTCTTTCTTCGTCGATATTCTTGCCCCAATCGCTGAAAGCCACGTTTTGGGCAAGGGTTGCGTCCAAAATGTACGGGCTTTGCGGCACATAGCCCATATTCATGTAGCCGGGAGCCGGTTTCACTTTAATTCCGTCAATAAATACGTCACCTTGCGTTGGCGGAAGTAAACCCGTGAGCACGCCCACCAACGTACTTTTTCCGGCACCCGACAAGCCAACAAGACCGACCATGCTCCCCCTTTGTATGCGTATATCAATGTCATCCAAAGCTTTTTTTTCTGCTTGCGGATAGGTGAAGCCTACCTGCTTAAATTCAATATCCTTGTGCAAGGCGTAGGTCTGTATGTCAATATTTTCTTGTTCAATGTTGAAATAATTGTTAATAAGTTTTTCCGCATAGGCAAAATACGTTTTCATCTGCAAAATGGCATGGACGCATTTATTCATATTGGGCAAAAGTCGCCACGCAATGCCGGCCATAAGGGTTACGGTACCGGTGATGACGGCAACGCTCTTGCCCTGCCACTGCAAGAGTAAAACCGTGCAAAACAGCATGATAAAGCCCATTGATTCCAATATCCACAAAGGATAATGGGGGTATGTCTGCTGCTTGGCAAATAGGCTCGGAAAGTCCTTAGTGGCATTTACATATTGCTCATGGAATTTTTGCCTTTGATTATAAATATGTACCTCACGCATCCCCTGTAAGGCAAAATGCGAAAGCTTATCGGCTTCCACTTGGATATTAACCAACTTATCACCCAGCACTCGTACCTTTTTCTGGGTAAAAATATAGGTCAAAAGCCCAATAAATCCGCAGGTACCAAAAAGTAAGAGGGAGATGAGCGGCGAGATGATAAAGGCCACAAGTAAGAGGCAGGCCATGATGGCACCGTAGCTTGTGGCGTTGAGGGCGGCGTGTAAAAAAAGCACCAGCTGCATCCGCCAAGTGAGATGCGTTTGCAACTCTGCGGTATTTTGCAATAAATGCCAGCGATAGGGGGCGAAAAGATATTTTTTGAAAATGTAATAGCCGATATTCCATGAAAAAATCTGTGCCACATTGAGCTGTTGATAGGTGATGTATGCCGTCATAATATTTTTGAAAACACTGGTCACCGTCACCAACAGCAAGGTTAAAGCAAGCATACCAATGGTTTGCGACACGCCTTCCGGAAAGGGGATGTGCGGCAAGATGTCTTGAATTATGGGCATGGCGGCAAGCGTTTTTGGGGAAGCCATTGCAATGCCCATGAGCGAAATCATGCCGGCAAGCCCAAGCTCAAAGAAGATAAGGACAATCATGCCCAATATTAGCCACAAAATCTGCCTTTGTTGTGCCGATGGAAGTATTTTATAGGTACTTCTTAAAATTTCAAGAGTTGTCACTGCTTATCCTCATTAGTGCTGCAATATTTGCATACCCCCCTTTATGCCTTATTTTATTGTATGAGTCAAATTTTACAAGTGCCCGGCAACACAGTTTACTTAAGTTTAAGAGCATACTCCGCCAGCGAGTAAATGAAGCTGTAAATCTTGCAATTCGCTGTGTTATATATAGAAAATTTCGGAAAAGGAATTTTAAAGGAGGCTGATGATGGTAATATAAGTACTGGCATAACCTTTGCAAGCTGTAAACAATAAGTTCAGATATGATTCTTCAATGGGAAAAAAAATCCTGCTAATCATGCATACAGCTTTATAAGGAGATACTTATGTCCATGGAAACCAATATTCCTTTTCGTCCGGTAAATAATGATCGTATGGCGGCTTTTTCGGCTTTTCGTGCTGCCATGCCAAGCCGTGAAGACGCTCTTGCCTCTGCTGAAATGAATGCCTTAAATGCGACTGTAACTTCCAATGCCGCCACGTCGGCTGCACCGGTTTTGCCTTCGACGCCGGCACCACGCACCACACGCCTTGACGATACTCAAGCTGATGGTATTTTGAGTGCTCTCCAACAAGAAGATGAAAACGAATTGTTGCAAGTGCATAACAATCTTGATGCTAATCGTGTGGCTAAGCTGTTGAGCTTGCTTGATTAGCAGGTTGTGCGGAATGGAGTTTTTATACCAATTTGACAAGGAGTTATTATGGGATTTTTAAATTCTTTGTTGGGTAATGCCGGTGAAATGGATATGGAAGCCCTTGAAAAGGAAGTGGCGAGCCTACTTGCTGACGGCGAAACCGTATTGCAAGGCTTTAAACTTATGCGTGACTTTTTTGTATTTACCAATAAGCGTATGATGATGGTAGATAAACAAGGTATTTCGGGAAAAAAAGTCAGCTATCATTCCATACCTTACAAGAATGTTACGCAATTCAGCCTTGAAACAGGCGGTACTTTTGATATGGATGCCGAGCTTAAAATTTGGGTGTCCGGCACATCTACCCCCATCGAGCAAAAAATTTCCAAAGGCTGCGATATATTAGCTTTACAACGTCAGCTTTCCAATCATGTTTTAGGGTAAAATAACCTGTTATCATAAAAAAGTAAGAGCTCTGCACTGTTTATTGCGCAGAGCTTCTCGGTTATATGATATTGTTTACCACGCATAAAAACCACTGAAAATGATTTCGGCGGTTTTTATGAAGGATATTTTCTACTATTTTAGCTATTTATCAAGATTCCAAGATTCGTTTATTTTACCTACAAGTTCCGAACCGGGCTTCAGATGCGCCTTACCCGGTTTCCACGCCGTTGGCATGGCGCAACCTTGGTTGCTGCAGACAAATTGATGTGCTTCAATTTGGCGTAACGTTTCTTCAAATTGGCGACCCACAGGAGCATCGACTACTTCCATACTCTTAACGATGCCGGCTGGGTCAATAATAAAGCTTCCGCGTAAATTCATGCCGATGTCGTCGCTAAATACCCCATATTGCTTGCCTATGCAGGCGCAATTGTCATTGATTAAGGGGAATGGAGTCTTTTTGCCGACAATCTTTACTATTTCTTGTTCATCCCACATTTTGTGTACAAAAACAGTATCCATGCTCACGCCAAGCACTTGAACGCCAAGCTTGTTAAAGTCATCAATTTTAGCTGCAACTGCAGCTACTTCTGTGACTCAAACAAAGGTGAAATCGCCGGGATAGAAAAATAAATATACCCACTTACCACGATAATCTTCCAATGAAACCTTTTTGAAATCACCGTCTTGATACGCATCTGCCGTAAAATTGGGTGCTAATTTACCAACTGCAATCATTGCTTTCTCCTTATTTTAAAGTGTTATTTTCCATTAAAGCTTTCTTATTGATAAC
>CAYJHK010000238.1:0-3566 GCA_964369515.1 uncultured Desulfovibrionaceae bacterium | reverse complement strand
GCGCGTTTTGAGGGGGGTGTGGGGGGAACTTTTTGGCGCAAGCAAAAGTTCCCCTCACAAAAAATATCGCAAATTAGAATGCCGTGACGTGATTCCGAATGTGTTAATAATTCTCATTAACATATAAAAATTTCTTGGCTACTTGAGTTTTTTAATAGTTGTAAAGTTAATTTTTACAATAACTTATTCTAAGAATGGATTTTAAAAAGTTAGCAAATGTCCCTTTTTCAACGCACTGAAATATTGAGCTTTTGTTCTGCTTCATAATCAATGCTAACAGTAAAGCTTTGCAGTGCTTTGTCAATGCGCACGGTTCCGGTGGCTGCACCACGCATGGGTTTTACATGTCGCACCTCTGCACAGAGGATATGCGCAGTGGGGCTATCTTTTTGCCAGCTTTTCACTGCTGCGAGGCTGGCTGCTTCTTCAAGGGTGCGCATGGGGATTTCCTGTCCGGTAAAATGGCGTCGAATAATACAATGGGAGCCGGGGCCGCCTTCCACATGCAACCAAATGTCCTTGGCTGAGGCTGCTCGCAAAGCTGCGCCGTTCCCCTTGGCATCTTTTCCTCGCAAAATAATAAATCCGTCGCTGCTTTTAAAAGCTTGTACTCCCTTGGGAAGTGCGCTTGCTCCCTTGCTTTGTGTATTCACGGCAGTTTGAGCGTTGCGCTTGGTATTAAGCGTTTTTTTGTTTGAAGTATTTGCACCGGCTTTTACCGTTAACGCCAACGTATGTAATGTGTAGATCTGTTCTTCAATTTCTTTGCGCCGATTTTGGAGATATTCCAAGCCTCTACGACCACGACCGGCTTTATGAAACAGTGCCTGCATATTTTCTTGCAGCGTCAATGTGGCGTCAAGTTCAATGCGTTCATATTGGGCATGATCGGTGACAATGGAGCTTTTCTTATATTTAGCAGGGTATTTCCACAATTCGGCTTGTAAAATCAGTCCCAACTCTTGCGCTTTTTGCATATTGAGGAGGCGTTCTTCATCAACGTTAAGCTTTTGGAGCAAGCGTTTTAAGCGAGCCAGTTCACGTTCATGGGGTAGGGCGGCTTTATTGCGCAATTTTTCTTCACCCACACCAAGCACCAGCGCATCCCCAACGTGCGCCGCAGCAGGAAGTGGGTCTTCAAAAACTCGTTCTGTGCGTGTATGTGTGCGTGCCAGCGGCCATGCGCTGATGACGGGCATGGTTTTTTCAGTGCTTTCTTCTATATCTTCATAGACATACATATCTCCACCGCCCAGCTCCAGATCCATAAGCAATGCGGCACCTTCTTCGGTGTCAAGCGTGGCAAGGTGGCGACGCAAGGCAGGGCTAAGCATGGGCCAAACCTGCCAATTCTCACAGGCGTCGGCCAAGTGCAAGGCATCCGGCCACTGGAGCGGTGTTTGCATAAAATCCAGCTGCGGCGATTTTCCAAGTAAGAGCTGAGGTCCTGTGCGTAGATCAAGTATGAGCCACGTTTCCTGAGGATTTTGTGGAGATTGAGCAGTATTAGTTTGGAATAAAAGTAAGATTTTTCGTCCAAGCCAATCGGCGGTACAGGAGAGTATGCGACGCCCCGAGCAGTATTTGCGCCAGCGCATGATGAGAGCCGGCGGCGGAGCATCCGTGACAGGGCGTTCTTTGGCGAGGTAGCAAAAAGCATCCCGTCGTCCGCTTTTGAGCACAAGGTGTTGTTTTTGTTTAGCTGTGTAAAAAGTGAATACAAAAACATTTTCCAGTGGAGATTGAATTTTTTCAAGGCGTGCGCCGGTCAGTAAGGGGCAGAGGGCATCGCAAAAGCGTCTGAATACATGTACATCCATAATTTATTTGTTGTGTTTTTTGGCGTAAAATTCAAGTGCATAACGCAACTTTCTTGGAAGCCGTTAAAAGAAGGAGGCCACAATAATATTAGCAATAATGGCACCGAGCATGGGTATGGCTGTACGTTTTACCACTGTAAGCGGGCTTATGCCGGCACCGTTTGAAATGGCAACCACAAGACCGGCCACGGGCGACATGCTGCGAAAGGTTCCGGCTGCCGTTTGCATGGGGAGGAGAATGCTTAGCGGCGATTCACTCATTTTTCCGGCCACTGTCGGCGCAAGTTCAGAGAAACTCAAAAAAAACGCACTGCCACTGCCGGAGACCATGGTTAAAATGCCGATGATGGCCACGAGCAAGATGGTCATGCCAAGCATACCAAAACCCGCAATTTCTGCAATTTCAAGCAGATAGTGGGCAATGCCCACAGCTTGCAAACCGGAAGCGAAAAATTGCGCCGCCACTAAGAGCATAACTACATTTTTCAGCATGTCGGCCATGCCTGTGAAAAAAGCTGTCCCTGTATCAAGTGTTTGCGACAAGTTGCGTGTGCGCACTAGTTCGCAAAACATGGCCAGCAAAAATGCAAAGAACATGGTTGTTGCCACATCCAATTCTACGTCGTTAATAACGTAATCGCTGAAAATAACAAGTAAAACCATTGGTGTGGCCGGAAGAATGGCATAAAAAGACGGTAAGTTTTTTTCCTGCTCTATGGTGCTTGCCACGGGTGGTGCGACCTTTATGGGGTAATCTTTTTGTGCAAGCTGTGCTTTATCTTTTTTGTCAAAATATATGGAGCTGAAAAAATACAAAACAGCTAAAACCAGAATGCTTACTACGGCTGCAAGCAGTTGATTATGCATAAAATATGTCATGGGAGTAATGCCGGAAAGTTGAGCGACGACGCTGGTTGTGCCGGAAGCCGGTCCAAGTTCAAGGCAGACGCTGGAAGCCAGAACCGCTGCTGCCGAAGCCGGCGATACGTTAAGCTTTTGTAATAAAGGAAGGAGGGTTACCAATAAAAGCATGGCTAAACCCGTGGCACTTGGAATGAAAAGCCCCATGATTTGAATGAAAACAACGGTTACAGCGATCAGTATATAGGGGTTTTTTATGAACATTAATGGTTTAGAAACAATACGTACAAAAATACCACACGCACCGATGGCGTTCATATAAGCGGCGAAACCACCGGCAGCCATAATAATCAAACCCACCGAGCTGATACTGTTTGCGCACAAACTTGTGAACATGGCCACGGTGTCTAAGGCGTGTAAACCTGTACTTTGGAAATTTTTTGCGGTATAAAAATGCGCATCCAGACTGAAAGCCAGCGTCCATAGAGCAATACCCGACAAAAAAAGTACCAGTGTCGTTTGATATTGCTTACCAATGGCATAAATTGTAAAAGCAAATATAAGTAAACCAAGGGAAAGTATTAGCATATATACCCATTCATTTTCTGTTTTACAGAGTTTAATACCTCTTCCCCATTTTTACAAGCATTTTGCCCCATGAAAAATCTTATATCACCTCATTGATTC
Source organism: uncultured Desulfovibrionaceae bacterium (assembly GCA_964369515.1). GTDB lineage: Bacteria > Desulfobacterota > Desulfovibrionia > Desulfovibrionales > Desulfovibrionaceae > CAYJAD01. The sequence goes on along the minus strand of CAYJHK010000238.1, from coordinate 198 downwards.
CGGTGCAGTTTTCACAAGCAGTAGATGGTACTTTTTCAACAGCCCGGATGACGCTTGGTTGCACGTCCTGTGCAACACAAGCTATCGCAAGCGTCGCCTACGACGGAAGTGAATTCCGTCTTGCCTTTGGCTTGCTCCCCTGCGGGGCACGGCATTCTAATTTGCGATATTTTTTGTGGGGGGAACTTTTGCTTGCGC
>CAYJHK010000237.1:0-3582 GCA_964369515.1 uncultured Desulfovibrionaceae bacterium | reverse complement strand
TTTCCAAAAAGGTCCCTCCCCCAAGAAAATTTTTACAAAATTAGAATCACGTGGGGTAGTGCCGCGAAGCTTTTGTGCATGACTTTATTTCAACACTTTTGGTAGATTTCATTTGACAGAATTGCAGGGGTTGCCATACTATTTTTGCTGTTTAAGGGGCTTCCTCATCATTTAGGTTATTATTAAATCTTGTTACTGTCAATCTGAGGAAAGTTCATTATTTTGACAGGCATACAACAAAGGAGCGTACATGAACGAAACAGTATCCATGCATTCTTTGTCAAAGACTACATTATCGGGGCGTATGGACTTTGCACAGGCTTTGAGCGGTGTTATTTTGGCCTTATTTACCCTAATGCATCTTATTTTTGTGAGCACTGTACTCATAAGCCCCAAATTAATGGACGGACTTGGGCATATTTTAGAAGAGCTCTATTTGGCGCAAGTGGGTGGCCCCATAATTTTATTGCTCATGATAGGGCATTTTATATTAGCCGCACGAAAAATGCCCTTTCAGGTTGGTTCCTTACCCATATTTTGTCGCCACGCCAAGGCCATGAAGCATTGTGACACTTGGTTATGGCTTTTACAAGTCATTACAGCCATTGTTGTTTTGGTTATGGTGAGTATTCATGTGTATGTAATTCTTGATACTTTACCCATTACAGCTCAAACGTCCGCCTTGCGGGAACAAAGCGGCTGGACGCCATTTTACTGTATTTTATTGCTTTGCGTTGGCATTCATCTTGGTGTCGGATTATTTCGGGTTGGCATAAAATACGGTTATATTACCGATGCCACACGCAGTATATGGACAAAGCGCATGTGGTATCTCATTGCTGCCTATGTACTGCTTGGTGTATTGACCATGATTCGCTTCCACTTCATTAGCGTTGGATAAATCCAGGAGATTACATGCAAATTTTTCAAACTGATCTTTTGTGCATGGGCGCCGGCCTTGCTGGCGAGCGTGTTGCCGTTGAGGCGGCAAGCAATGGTTTTGATGTCATATGCCTTTCAGTGGTTCCGCCAAAGCGTTCGCATTCTTCAGCTGCCATGGGGGGGATGCAAGCAGCTCTCGGTAATTCTGCCATGAGTCAAGGTGACTCGCCCGACGTACACTTCGCCGATACGGTAAAAGGTTCTGATTGGGGCTGTGACCAAGAAGTGGCACGCCTTTTTGCCGATACTGCTCCCATTGCCATGCGTGAAATGGCATGGATGGGCGTGCCTTGGAGCCGTGTTGAGCCGGGCGTGCATACTTATTATAAGGGTGGAAAACCGTTTGAAGCGGAAGAGCTGGAGTCAAAACGTGGCCTTATTCACTCCCGTGCCTTTGGTGGAACAGCGAAATGGCGCACATGTTATACATCGGACGGAACGGGGCACTCTGTACTTTTTACTTTGGATAACAGGCTGTTGCAGCTTGGCGTTGCCGTACACGATCGTATGCAAGCAGAAGCCCTCATTCATGACGGCGATACCTGCACGGGCTGTATTTGTCGCTGTTTGCGTACCGGTGAGCTGGTGATTTATCGTGCAAAGGTTACGCTCATTGCCACAGGTGGTTATGGGCGAGTTTATCCTGCCACAACCAACGCCATTATCTGTGACGGCGGCGGACAGATTACTGCCCTTGAGACGGGTTGCGTGCCCATGGGTAATATGGAAGCCGTGCAATTTCATCCCACCGGTACTGTGCCCACAGATATCTTGGTCACTGAGGGTTGCCGTGGTGACGGCGGTACTTTGCTTGATGTCAATGAGTACCGTTTCATGCCCGATTATGAGCCGGAAAAGGCGGAACTGGCCTCTCGTGACGTGGTTTCACGGCGCATGACTGAGCATATGCGCAAAGGGCTTGGTGTAAAAAGTGCTTACGGCGACCATTTATGGCTGGATATTCGTCATCTCGGTGAAAAGCACATTACGACAAATTTGCGTGAAGTGTACGATATTTCAACAAAATTCTTGGGCGTAAATCCTATACACGAGCTGATTCCCGTAAGGCCGACGCACCATTACAGCATGGGCGGTGTGCGTACCAATAAAGACGGTGCTGCCTATGGTCTCAAAGGTCTTTTCTCCGCCGGCGAAGCAGCGTGCTGGGATATGCACGGATTCAATCGTCTTGGAGGAAATTCCCTTGCAGAAACCGTGGTGGCAGGGCGCATTGTGGGGAAAAAGGTTGTGGAATATCTCAAAGGCTATGAAACAAACTTCAGCACAGCCGCCGCCGCATCCGCCGTGAAGCAGTTGAAAGAGCGCATTGACGACTTGACCTATAGCCGTAAGGGCAAGGAGAATTGCTATACTTTGCGTTCGCTTATGCATAAAACCATGATGGATAATGTGGGTATTTTCCGTAATGGAAACGATTTGCAAACAGCCTGTGATGAGCTGCAAGAGTTGTTGGAACGTGCTAAAAATATCGGACTGCAAGGCAACAATAAAGGCTTTACGCCCGAACTTTCCATGGCACTGCGCATCAGCGGTATGCTCAAACTTGGCCTGTGTACGGCCTATGGTGCGCTTATGCGCACTGAAAGCCGCGGGGCACATGCCCGTGAAGATTATCCCGAGCGCAATGACCAACTTTGGCTGAAACGTACATTGGCACATTTTAAAGAAGGCGACACCTTGCCCACTTTAAGCTATGAAGAAGCAACGCCGTGGTATGAAATCCCGCCCGGCGACCGTGGCTATGGCGGCGGAGTTATAATTGAAGCAGAGATACCGCAAGAAAAAATTTTGAGCAAAACGCCAAAGCAATAAGCGTGGGAGAAAACCATGGGACGAAAATTACATTTTGAAATCATGCGCTATAATCCTCTGGACCCACAGAGTAGGCCGCATTTGCAATCATTTTATTTGGAAGAACATCCGAGCATGACGCTCTTTGTGGCACTGACGCTCTTGCGTGAAACTCAAGATGCCAGCCTGCAATTTGATTTTTGCTGTCGTGCCGGTATTTGCGGTTCGTGCGGCATGGTTATCAACGGAAGGCCGGGGCTTGCTTGCTCAACGCAAACAAGAGATTTACCGGAGCACATCGTTTTGCATCCCTTGCCTATCTTCAAACTTATCGGTGACTTATCTGTAGATACCGGTACATGGTTCCGCAATGTGGGCGCAAAGATTGAAACGTGGATTCATAGTCAAAAAGATTTTGACGAGACTGCGGTGGAAGAACCCATGACCAATGAGCTTGCCACACATATTTTCGAGCTGGATCGCTGTATTGAATGTGGCTGCTGTGTGGCGGCTTGCGGTACTGCACGGATGCGTGAAGATTTCCTTGGCGCAACAAGTATCAATCGCATGGCACGGTTTTATGTCGATCCTCGTGACAATCGCAACGAAAAAGATTTTTATGAACTCATAGGCAATGACCAAGGTGTTTTTGGCTGTATGGGTTTGCTTGCTTGCCATGATGTGTGTCCTAAAAAACTTCCGCTGCAAGACCAGCTTGGCATCATGCGTCGGATGCTGGTTGTGGAATCTGTTAAGGGTATTGTGCCGGCGCCCTTGCGCAAACTTATGTCCTGTAAGGGAAAATGCCACTCTAAGGCTGAATAATTA
>CAYJHK010000236.1:0-3609 GCA_964369515.1 uncultured Desulfovibrionaceae bacterium | reverse complement strand
GTTTTCCTTCCCCCCAGATAAAAAAGTAGCTGACTAAAGGCAATAGCCACGTAACGTTTTTTGTAAGGGAAAAATATGTCCAAGGAACTCATACTCATAGTGGAAGACGAAGCAGACATTCGTGACTTGCTTGTTTTCAATCTTGAACGTGAAGGTTTTGAAGTTATACAGGCCGGCGATGGGCTTATGGGACTGGAGCTTACGCGCGCCAGACATCCCGATCTTATTTTATTGGATGTTATGTTACCCAAAAAGGACGGATTTCAGGTTTGCCGGGAGCTTGGACGTGATACGGCAACGGCGCACATTCCCATTATCATGCTCACAGCTAGAGGTGAGGAAGTGGATCGCATTGTAGGTTTGGAGCTTGGTGCTGATGACTATGTGGTGAAACCCTTCAGTGTGCGTGAACTTATTTTAAGAATTCGTGGTATTTTACGTCGCCAGCAGCAGGTGGAGCAAAATCCCGGCTTGCAAAAACATGGCATACACCTTGATCCTGCAGCGCATGTGGTTACCGTAAGCGGCATTGTCCAAGACCTTACGGCCACTGAATTTCGTTTGCTGGAGGATGTGATGCGCCATGCCGGTTCGGTGCGCACCCGAGAACAGTTGCTCAACAGTGTTTGGGGTTATCAGTTTGAAGGTTATGCACGCACAGTGGATACGCATGTACGGCGTTTGAGGGCAAAGCTTGGAGAAGGTGCAGAAAACCTTGAAACCGTGCGTGGCGTTGGCTATCGTTTTAGAGCTTAATTATGTCTTTGCGCTACAAATTTTTTTTCACCACATTCAGCATACTCTTGGCTTGCCTTTGGCTTTTTCCCATTTTTGGCCGTGGCATTTTAGGTAATATCACTTTGCAATACTATGTGGCTTGTATGTTCTTTTCCTTGGCGACAGCTGGTGTTATTAGTGTGACTTTGCATTTTATTGTGCAAAAAGACTTAAATCAAGTGCACGACTTTGTAAAAGAACTCACATTGGGGAAGCTACAAAGACGTCTTGCAGGCACAACAGTTACGGCGCAGCTTGTAACCCCCATCAATGCCCTTGCCACTCATTTTGAAACTCGTTTGCGTGATTTGAGTGCCAATAATGAACAGTTGCGCACCATATTAAATGCCATGGATGAAGGGGTGCTTGTTTTAACGCAAAGCGGCGCCATTGAGCAATATAACAAGGCATTGCTGAGTATGTTTCCGCAGGTGGAGCATTTTCAAGGTTCACAAGTTGTTGAAGTTATACCCGTTCCCGGTTTGCAGCAAGCTGTGGATAATATACTGTCAGCTTGCGCACATAAGGAGTTTGATGATGAAAAAAGCTATGACTCCCTACGTTTGGAGCTTGATCCGCATAGGGTGTTTTCCGTGCATGTCACAAGGGCAAGTCATAGTGATTTAGCCTTGGGGGCGGTGGTGGTTTTTCATGATATCAGTGCCATCGTACGCCTTGAGCGGGTGCGCCGAGATTTTGTAGCCAATGTTTCGCATGAGCTGCGCACGCCCTTAACTGTTATTCAAGGTTATGCGGAAACGCTTGCAAGCACAGAGGATTTTCCGCTAGAATACAAGCGATTTGTGGAAATTATCGGCAAAAATGGTGCCTATCTTGCCAGAATGGTAGAAGAGTTGCTTTCCTTGGCACGGCTTGAAAATACTCATTTGCCCATCACGCTTTCCGCTGTTTCAGCCCAGGAAAGTTTGCAGGCAGCCATAGCTTTATGTCGTTTGCAATTGGATTTGCGCCAAATTCAAGTAAAAGTGGATTTTGAAGAAGATATACTGCTTGTGGCCAACGCACAGCATTTGACGCAAGTCTTTCGAAATTTGTTAGAAAATGCCGGACGTTACGCACCGGAAGGCGACGAGATTGTGGTGCGCTGTCAAAGTATTGATAGTAATATTCACAAGGATGATGCTGAAAATAATACAGAAAATGCAGGAATGACAATTTTTAGCATTTGTGATAAAGGTATTGGAATTGCTGAAAAGGAACGCAGACGTATTTTTGAACGGTTTTATCGTGTGGAAAAACACAGACGCCAAGGCTCGACCGGTCTTGGGCTTGCCATATGTAAACACACTGTAGAGCGACTTGGCGGACGTATTTGGGTGGAAAGTCCGGCAGATGAGTTCGCCACAGTTTTTTATTTCACCATTCCCACCTTTTTTGGAGAGTAAAGTGAGCGCAGAGCATAAATTATCAGCAAAAAATGTTGACTTCTTTTATGGAGCCTCGCAGGCATTATTTGATGTAAGCCTTGAATTTCCCATAAATAAAGTGACTGCACTTATTGGTCCTTCAGGTTGTGGCAAGAGCACTTTTCTGCGTTGTCTCAATCGCATGAACGATCTCATTCCCGGGGCAAAAGTTCAAGGAAATATTACCCTTGATGGGCGTGACATTAATAGCAGCACTTATGACGTTGTTGCCCTTCGTCGCAAAGTGGGTATGGTTTTTCAAAAGCCCAACCCCTTCCCCAAGACCATATTTGAAAATGTGGCCTACGGTTTGCGAGTCAATGGCATTAAGGACGAAAGTTTAATTGCAGGGACTGTGGAAGAAGCCTTAAAGCGTGCTGCCATTTTTGATGAAGTAAAAGATCGCCTGCACAGTTCAGCTTTGGGGCTTTCGGGCGGGCAACAGCAACGCCTGTGCATTGCGCGCGCCCTTGCTGTTGGGCCGGAGGTTTTGCTTATGGACGAACCGGCATCTGCCCTCGATCCCATTGCAACACAAAAAATAGAAGAAGGTATTCACGAACTTAAGCACCAGTTAACCATTATTATTGTGACGCACAATATGCAACAAGCAGCACGTGTTTCGGACTTTACAGCCTTCTTCTATATGGGTAAACTCATTGAACATGATGTCACGGATCTCATATTTACCCGTCCTGCAAAAAAACAAACAGAAGACTATATTACAGGGAGGTTTGGTTAATGTCTATTAGAGAAAATCAATTACAACAAATGCTTGTAACTTTGCGCACCAGGCTTTTAGTCATGAGTGCCATGGTGGGTCTTGCCCTTGATGATGCCTGTAAAGCGTTGAAAGAAAACGATATAGGCAGAGCAAGTGCTGTTATTGACGGCGATGAAGCCATCAACGAACTTGAAAATGAAATTGATGCCATGGCGCTGAGCATTTTAGCTCGCACGCAGCCCGTTGCCGGGGACTTGCGCCTTGTGGTTTCTGCCTTGCGCATGGTGCTTGATCTTGAACGCATTGCCGATGAAGCCGCAAGAATGGCCGAATTTACAATACTTATTGACGGCGCACAAGAAGCCAACGGTGAGCTTATCAAGGACATTTCGCAGCTTATGAAAACCGCTCAGCATATTTATACATCCGCCATAGATGCCTTCCGTGACGGAGATGCCAAAAAAGCTTTGCGAGTGCGTCAACACGAAGACGAAGCAGCCCTTTTAGACGTGCGCATCTTACACATGCTTACCGAAACATCTACAATAGATCCACATCTTTCCATATATCTCATGCTCATTAGCCGCACGCTCAATCGTGTCTGGCGCAGATCCATGAACCTTGCCGAGCATACTTATTTCATCTATGCCGGCGAAAATTTGAAGCATAAACGTATTTAAG
>CAYJHK010000235.1:0-3628 GCA_964369515.1 uncultured Desulfovibrionaceae bacterium | reverse complement strand
TTTACGAAGTAAATAATATGGCGTGTGAAAAGTTTTTGGGGGTGGGGGTTTGGGGAAGGAGACCTTTTTCCAAAAAGGTCCCTCCCCCAAGAAAATTTTTATAAAATCAGAATCACGTGAGGTTTATATCTAGTTTTATGTAAATTCAATTATGAAAGGGCTCTTAAGAAAATATTTTTACTCATCCCTCAAACCTCTTTGCATAAGCTGTTTTGCACACTCTTGCGGTGAAAGATCGGTGTATAAAATATCATATACAGCTTGAGATATGGGCGCACTCAAAGCGTACTCTTTAGTCATGGCATATACAGCCTCAGCCGTTTTCACACCTTCCGCCACCATCCCAAGGCTTTCGACAATATGCGAAAGCTTCTCGCCCTGTCCAAGGCGCAAACCCACTTGCCTATTACGTGAAAGATTGCCGTTAGCTGTAAGCACAAGATCCCCAAGCCCCGAAAGCCCCATAAATGTTTTGGCCTGCGCACCGGCCGCAAGCCCAAGACGACTCATCTCCGCAAGGGCACGAGTGAGCAAGGCTGCACGGGTATTTTGACCAAAACCAAGCCCATCACACAAACCAACAGCAATGGCCATAACGTTTTTCAGTGCGCCGCCAAGCTCCACACCAAGCACATCATTACTTGAATAACAACGAAAATACGGCGTTGAAAATACAGCACGCAAACGTTCCCCAAGCCTCTTTTCCTCACAACCAAGCACCACAGCCGTTGGCATGGCCTGCATAACCTCATCGGCAAAGGACGGGCCGGAAATGGTGGCATAGCGTGGAAATAATTCCACAAGCTCCTCATGCACCACCAGCTGCATATGCTTTCCCGTACTGCACTCTATCCCCTTGGCAGAGTTTACTAAAATACATTTATCCGGTAATTCACGTAAAATATTATATAAAAAATCGCGTAAACCTTGCGCCGGAATGGCGAGCACAAAAAAATCATAAGAGTCAAGGTCATCATACTGCGTTGTGGCTTTAACACGGGTATGAATTGGATACTTTGTAAGATATTTAGGGTTTTTATGTTCTGTGTTTATGGAATTTGCCACAGCTTCATGCCTGACAAAAAGGGTGACATCATGCCCGGCATCCCCAAGCACATGGGAAAGTGCCGTTCCCCACGAACCTCCGCCAAACACCCCCACCCGTAAAAATTCTTTCTCATATATTGTCATGAAATATATACCTTATAATGAAGTTTATTAAAACAAAAAGAGTTAAACCAGCAACACGCACGTAAATTCAAAAACTTAAAGTATTACTTAAACGTTTGTAGGTGCAATAACCACTCCAGAGCGACTTCTTTGGCTCCGCTCACACCGCCTTCTTTGTCATCCACATAAAAAGCAAAGTATGTTCGCTTATTATGCTTATCAACAAAGCCCACAAACCAGCTTTTTCCCCGTACATTGGATCCCGTTTTCGCATAGACATTTACATCCTGATTATGATTTTCTTGAAACATAATATTTTGTAATATATTTATATAATCATGTTTTACATGCGTTTTTCCGCTAAATATTTTCCACAGCATTTCAACCTGCTGCAAGGGTGATATTTTCAGCGAAGAGCTGAGCCAAAAGCCGTTTAATTCTTTGAGCTTGTTACTGCCATTGCCCTGCCACTGACTCAAGTCTTCGTTGCCATAATGGATTTTTTGGAGGAAATCCCGCACATTTTTGTGCGCAATGGCATAAACCACTTGATGAAAGTACCACACACAAGAATACTGAAAAGCTTCGGCAAGCGTAACATCTTTATTCCATGCCTCAAGCCAATATTTGGTACCATTATAATGCATTTTGCTGTTTGTATTCTGGATAATACCGTTTTCCAATCCCATAAGCGTAGCCACAATCTTAAATGTCGATTGCGGTGCTGCTTGCACAGCGACCATATTTTCATTATAGATTTCAAGTACATTGTCACTTGGCGTATACAAAACCGCACATCCATTACGACCATGAAACATTTTATCAAGATCTATATCCTTGCGCACGGCTTTTGAAAAATCCTGTGCCATAACCGTGGAAGCTTGCCATACAAAACAACTGCTTAATAATACCACGCAAAGTATTTGCTTCAAAAAATAATGCATTATTTGACCTCATATCTACTGTAAAATTGTTTATATATAATGATTTTACGCAACTGTATTCACCACTTTCGTAAAAAAACACGTTTAAATTCCGCAAAAATCCTAAAAAAAAACATTGCTTTTTTCTGAAAGCATCTATATAGTACAAACTCATTTATTGCAAGAGGGGGTGATTTCCTTGCCAGGAGTATTCCTTACCGATGACGATTACAACTTCGATATTGCTTTACGTCGCTTTAAAAAGCAAGTGGAAAAGGCAGGCGTACTTTCAGAAATGAAAAAACGTCAGCACTATGAAAAGCCAAGCGTAATGCGAAAGAAGAAAAAGGCTGCTGCCAGAAAGCGTCTTATGAAGAAAATCAGAAAGATGAATATGGGCTAATGCCTTGCTTTTTGAGAATGTACTATACTTCATTATCTTAAAAACCTACAGGGAGTTCGACGGTCGAGTCAGACGGTCAAATTCCCTGTTTTTTACGAAAATAACTCCGCCCTACCCTTCTTGAGCCCAGGGCATTCTAATTTACGATATTTTATATTGACCCATATGGATCCGGGCGTTTTGCTCTCGCTTTTCTTCTGAAGCAAAAGAGCATATTTCATAAATAATTAAACTCATTTTATCAAATATTTATGAAGATATGCTTGTCTTGGTTGTTTCGTCTCCAAGCCTAAATTGTAGCCATCCGTAGCCAGCTTGAGTCAATGCTTTTACGCTTTGCCTCCTCCCACTCTTTCGCTAACCTTGACATTAAATACTCGGGGACCATATTTCTTGCCGGTCAGGGAGGGAGTGTATTTGTGACTTTGGCAGAGCGCAAGACGAGAGTGTATCTCATTGAAAAAGTAGAGAATAAATCTGCTTCTGCCGTTACGCAAGGCATATTGAATTTATTGACTCCAATTAAGGATTATGTGCACACCATTACTTTTGATAATGGCAAGGAATTTGCTCAACACATTGAAATTGCAAAACAACTTGAAGCTGACACATACTTTGCCCATCCTTACCACTCATGGGAGCGCGGCCTCAATGAAAACACCAATGGTCTTTTACGGCAATACTTCCCGAAAGGTGTGAGCTTAGAGACGGTTACGAGGGATGATGTTGTGAACACCATGCTAAAGCTTAACCACAGGCCGAGGAAATGTCTTGACTACAGAACACCATATCAGGCATTTGTGGATGAGGCAGAAAGAGTTGCACTTTCAACTTGAATGTAAGCATTTTGGTATTTTTGCAAAAAAGTTTAATACGCCATTTCGATGTAAATTTCTGTTATAAATCTTTTTTCCTTCTTTAGTTGCTCCATACACTTGAAAATTTGTCTTTGCAATGTCCATTCCAATGTAATAGGCTGTTTTCATGACCCGCTCCTTTTTTTTGTGTTTATAATATACAAACACCTTGGCACATAGATGCCGGTGCGACAAGTGTCGCCAAGGGGCGGGTCTATACGAGGGGGGAAGGCCGACCCAAAGGGCGCCGAAGGCGTTTGCGTTAGCGAGCTTGC
>CAYJHK010000234.1:0-3664 GCA_964369515.1 uncultured Desulfovibrionaceae bacterium | reverse complement strand
AACTCCAATTTAATAGACTTGTGTGTATAAAATTTTATTTAATCAGCGCATCCCATATATTTTCTGTGTCAACTTGCATAAGACAAGTGACCAATGCGGTGGCTTTTAACCCTTCCAGGTTTCCTGTAAAGCCAAGTCCTTCTTCCGTGGTCGCTTTAACGTTGACTTGCTCTGCATCCAGACTGAGTAAGTGCGCCACATTTTTTTTAATGGCCATTCTTTGTGGATTAATTTTAGGTTTTTGGCTAATTATGGTTAAATCCACATGCTCAATGTGCAAACCCTTCGCCCGTACAAGGCGTAAAACTTCTTGCAAAAGTACCGCTGAGTCGGCATTGTCAAAACTCTCTGCTGTGTCCGGAAAATGCAAGCCGATATCCCCAAGACTTGCGGCGCCAAGCAAGGCATCCATAAGTGCATGTAACAGTACATCGCCATCAGAGTGTGCCAAAACCTTACACGCACCATCCATGAGCACTCCGCCAAGTATTAAAGGACGTGCCTTGGCCTCATCGTTATTTTTTGCAAAACGGTGCACATCATAACCAAAACCGACACAATTGCGTAAACGAGTTTTATTTTCCAGCTTCATAAGATCTTCTACATGCGTAATTTTTGTATTGCTCGCCTCACCTTCCACCATTTGCACCGTGTATCCACACGCTTCGAGGACACCGGCATCGTCGGTCACTTCCAAACCTTCAAGTTCTACTTGAGCATGGGCGGCTTCCAAACATTTGCGTTCAAAGCCTTGTGGGGTTTGCACGGCAAAAAGTTTATGGCGGGGTAGGGTGCGGATAACTGTATTTTCGGTAGCTTCCTTTATGGTGTCTACCACCGGCAGAGCCGGAATAACGCCCTTGGCACCGCCTTTAAGCGCACAGTAAATACGTTGCAACAGGGAGCTTGAAAAGAAGGGTCTTGCGGCATCGTGAACGAGAACATGCGTACACTCAGGCGGAAGCGCGCGCAAGCCACACTGTACGGAATCCTGTCGGCGCTCTCCACCGCTTACTGCGTCAAACGTAAGTCCCAAACTAAAATTTTGGCTATGAAGGTAAGTTTTTTCTTGCGAAAGGTATGTTTTTGGGAAAACAAAAATAAGTCCACGAAGCTTGGCGAAGTGGCGCATGTGCATGGCACAGTGCATATAGAGGGGAAGATTTTTATACCGAACAAATTGCTTTGGCAGACCTTGAGTATGTTCTTGAAGACGTGTACCAAGGCCGGCGGCGAGTATGATTGCCCACAGTGAAATATTGTCGTCAGCATAAGCATGATAATGTCCGTCATGCTGCACTTTATTCTGCTCGCCATCGGGCGCATTTGGGTTAAAATATGTCATATCTAAATACATTACAAGAGCCGGACTATAAGCCGGGTTCTGTTTTCGCTTTTCTGTCACCAATATGAAACCTTAAATAATACTGCGGCGACGAAAAAGCAAACGGTCGTCATTAATCTAGGAGTGTAATTACTTACACCCTCCAGCAACCTACCCGAAAGGTTTGACCGGGCCGGCCACCTTTCCTATTTGGTCTTGCTTCAAGTGGGGCTTGCCTAGCTTATTGTGTCACCACAATAACTGGTGAGCTCTTACCTCACCCTTTCACCCTTACCTTAACTAAAAGGCGGTCTACTCTCTGTTGCGCTTGCCAAGGGTTACCCCTTCTGGGAATTACCCAGCACCTTGCCCTGTGAAGCCCGGACTTTCCTCCCCGCAATTATTTACGCAGCGACGACCCGTCCGACTCTTGCATATGATATCCTTATAAACTCATGCTGCTTGCGAGCCTTTCAAAGCATTATCATTGAGTATTGACGTAAAAACTAAGCATTTTCATTGAAAATCTTAAATTCGGGTTTTTTGGGCACTTCCGGAATAATTTCCTCAATCTTAAAGTGATGGCACCAAAAAATAAGCCGTTGGCAGTTGGGGCACGACAAAATTTGCTGCCCTCTTTGCAATTCAATAAAGGATTGGGGCGGAATGGATATGTTACAACCGCTGCAAATTCCTTCATCGACCGACACAATAACCGGATGATCCAAACGTTTGCGAATAAATTCATAGCGTTTGGAAACGTGTTCATCCACTTCATTCTTCGCCGACGAGCGATTATATTCAAGGTCGTCAAGTTTGCCTTGTGCGCTGTCAATACGTTCTTGTAAACCGTCTCGCCGAACTTCAAGTTCTGCTTTAAGGGCTAAATAGTCAATGTCAATTTCTGCCAGCGCAGACTCTTGAGTCTGCATTTCTTCGGCCAGTACCACCTTCTCTTCTTCACGCATACGATTATTTTTTTCAAAATTATCCATTTCACGCATCATGGCATGATATTCACGCTGATTAGTTACTTGTGTAAGCTTACTCTTACTTTTTTTAATGCGAGAGGCATCTTCTTCGATTTCTGTGGCAAGCCTTTTTTGCTGTTCTTGAATGTGCGTAATTTTTTCGGTTATCTTATTCCGCCTGCCTTCAACGCTTGCAAAACGTTCCTCAAGACTGCTCAGTTCAAGCGGGGCTTTTTTAAGCTCTTGCTTCACACTGTGTATGGCATCATCAACTTTTTGCAGTTCAAGCAATTGTTCAATCTGTTGTAAATAAATATTCATTGTGTCTCCTTAAAGGCAAGCGTTTCACTGTCGTATTCCACAAAGAGGTTGCAGGGGCGATGCCGACGCTATAAATTCAGTGTGTACTGTCGGCAAAAGCTCTGCCAGCAATTGCGCAAAGTTATGCATCATCTTTTCTTCCAAACCATGATGCCCCGTATCAAACATGCAAAGCGGACTTTCAAGGGCAAAATGATATTTTACATCACCGGTAATAAAAATGTCCGCACCCTTGGCATGTGCCTTATGCATAAGCGAAGCACCGGAGCCGGGACAATAAGCTAAACGTGTTATATTTTGCAGCGCTGTCGGATTGCAGTTACCGCATCGGGTGGCGGTGCTCAAGTCAAGCTCTTCTTGTAACAAAGCCAATAGGTTGTCGAAGGACATGGGAGTCGATAAATCGCCTACGATACCATAGCCACATTCTTGCGTTGTTCCATCGATATTTTCAAAACTCCCCACACTGTCAAGAACATCCATATTTTGCAAGCGTAAGCGGCGAGCAAGCCATCCGCAAGGCCCCGAAATATTTACATCAAGCGAGGTGTGCGCTGCATATAGTGCCACATCATGCTTAAAAAGCTTGCGCAAAACCTCATGGAAAGCATCAAGTTTATGCGGCAAACGCCCTTGCATAAGTAAGGGATGATGCGAAATAATAAGCTCGGCATTGCGCTCAATGGCATGTGCAATGGCAGTGGGCGTCGGATCAAGACAAAACGCCATACAGCGTATGTCTTCTTTAAGGCTTGCCACCTGCATACCGCTATTATCCCACGAAGCTGCTAAATGCAAAGGGGCAATCTTTTCAAGGGTAGATAATATTTCAGATATTTTCATGTGCTTTACAATAACAAGGTGCTTTATCGTTTTTACCTTGATAAAGCACCTTATAAAATTCAATTAACGTTTTCATAACCCCTGTCCAATAGAAAATTTTTAGTGTTTTGTCAAGTTTTTTCTTGATGTGATGTTTGCAGCAAATGTGATGGGCACGGCATTCTAATTTGCGATATTTTTTGTGGGGGGAACTTTTGCTTGCGCC
>CAYJHK010000233.1:0-3694 GCA_964369515.1 uncultured Desulfovibrionaceae bacterium | reverse complement strand
CAGTGACGACTATTGTAGCTGAGAAAAAAATTCCCAAAATTACTGATGCAAAATTTATGCAAGATTTATGCAAGAGTTATGCAAGAGTTATGCAAGAGTTGCGCCGGCAAACATTAGCGTAGAAAGTAAATAAATGTCGTCATAAAGCTTGACCCTTACATAATAAAAAAGGTATTTTTCCGTTGTTGGCAAAATGCGTTGTTTGCCGTATGTGGAGTTTTGAACCCATGGCAGTAAGTGCATTTTTGTGACTATGATATGGAAATTGTACAATAAATGCAGATATGAATGCGTGTTTGCTATTAAATAATGTTATTGGAGTAAGATATGTTTGGCATAGGCAGTACAGAGCTTTTGGTTATTTTGGTGGTGGCACTTGTGGTTCTTGGGCCAAAGTCCTTGCCGGGGATTGCTAAGACCATAGGTAAGGTTATGGGTGAATTTAGGCGTGTCAGCAATGATTTGCAACGCACCATGAATGCTGAAATCGCTCAAGAAGAACATGAGGAACGCAAAAAACAAGCTGAAAAAGAGCTGTTCGGTTCCAATGACAGCAAGGATATCCCCAAGGATTATGCGCCCCATGCCGATAAGGCAAAAAAGGAAAGCGCTCAGTCCGATGACCAAGATATTCAATCTCATACACAAGAAGAGAAGGCTCCTCAAACAGCTGTAGAGAAAGCTGTTGTCAAGGCCAAAGAAGAAGCGCAGGGGCAGAATGTCGAAAATGCTCAAAATACTCAAAAAAATCCTGAAAAGATTGAGGGATAACTATGAGTAATTCCAAAAGTCATAAGCAGCTTGATTACAGCGTGAGCAATGAGGATTCACAAGGGCAAGAAAAAGAAGAGCTAAAGGTAAGGCAAGGGGACTTGGGTGATACCGATGCTGACCATATGCATATGGACAGCGAAGCACATGAAGCTGCGCCGGCCTCTGAGTCTGATGTGACTGCGGAACAGGCATCGGAGCAAACATCGGAGCAAACAGAGTCATTGCCGGCTACAAACTCTACCGGTGAACTTGAAAGCACCGAAAGCGATAAAAATGAGGATGAACGTCCTTTAAATCAACCAAAAGGCAACCGCCCTCCACGTAAAACACGGGAGGAGCGAGGTTTACCGCCCTTGGACGAAAACGGCAACCCTCCCGAAGCTCCTGTGGAAAAAAGTATGACCCTTATGGAGCATTTGAGCGAATTGCGCACCAGACTTGTGCGTTCCTTCATCGCCATCGGACTTGCCTTTGTGGTCTGTTATACCTTTGCCGAACCACTTTTTGCTGAACTATGTAAGCCGCTTGTTGCTGCGCTTCCCGAAGGTTCAAAGCTCATTTTCACCGCCTTACCCGAAGCGTTTTTTGTCTATGTAAAAGTGGGCTTTGTGGCGGCTTTGTTTGCAGTAAGTCCTTATATATTCTATCAAATATGGGAATTTATCTCACCGGGTCTTTATGAAGAAGAAAAAAAATATATGATTCCCATGGCCTTGATTTCGGCGATTTTCTTTTATTCCGGCGCAGCGTTTTGTTTTTTTGTTGTCTTTCCCTACGCATTCACTTTTTTTGTGGGTTTTGCCAGCGAGCAAATCGCCGCCATGCCATCATTAAATGAATACCTTGCTTTTGCGTTGAAATTGCTTCTCGCTTTTGGGCTGATTTTTGAAATGCCGCTGTTTACATTTTTCCTTGCACGTATGGGAGTTCTCACAGCTACTATGATGCGCAAGGCCAGACGTTACGCCATTTTGTGTATTTTCATTTTAGCCGCCATTTTGACTCCACCCGATGTGATTTCGCAAGTGCTTATGGCTGTACCCATGATGATTCTTTATGAAGGCAGTATCGGTGTTGCCGCTGTCTTTGGGCGCAAGAAGAAAAGCGAAGCCGCTGAAACACAAACCGATGAGGATGCGGAAAAAGAGAACGCAGCGCAAAGTTCACAAAGAAACGATGCTGCCGGCAAAAACACTGATGACAATGAAAATAGTTCGGAAAGCTCGCATACAGCATAATAAAAAATAAATAAAACTCTGCAAATAAGGGAGAATACGGCATGAGCAATAACGCACGTACCGCACAAATAACACGCAATACCAAGGAAACACAAATCAGCGTTGAGCTGAATGTGGATGGTACCGGACAGGTGAGCGTAAATACCGGCCTTGGTATGCTCGACCACCTTTTAACGCTCACCTTTTTTTGGGCGCAATTTGACGTGCATATCACGTGTACCGGTGACTTGCATATTGATGGACACCATACGGCGGAGGACGTGGCTTTGTGTCTTGGGCAGGCCATCTTACATGCGCTGGGCGAGAGGAAAGGCATAGCACGGGTGGGCTATGGACGTGTGCCCATGGACGAGGCCTTGGCCGATGTTACCCTTGATATTTCCGGCAGACCGTGGTTGGAGTGGCGTGGCGACGACCTCTTGCCCCCCATGCTTGGCGGAGAGGAAAAAGACCTGTGGCGTGAACATTACAAAGCGTTGGCTACGGCTTTGCGCTGTAATTTACATGTGAATTTTCATTATGGCAAAAACGGACATCACTTACTGGAGTCTGCTGCCAAGGGATTTGGGCTTGCTCTGGCTAAGGCTGTGTGTGTCTTGCAAAATCAAGGTGATGCAGTGCGTAGTACCAAGGGAGGGCTTGACTAGAGCACACGACAATCGACTATTTTTGTAATAAAATCTTGAACATATTTTTTTGTACAAGTATTTTTTGAGGGATATGCCTTTTATGTGCTTGCCAAGGCTCCCTTTTTTAGTTTAAAGTTACACATGTTGACATTGTTCCGTGGATTTAGTGGCAAAGTATGAAAGTTGTCATGAGATTACAATAAAAATAAAATAAGATGAGAGAGTTATGATTATTTTTCCAGCGGTTGACATACAAAATGGCAAAGCTGTACGCCTAAAACAAGGGCGTGCCGACGACAGTACTGTGTTTGAAGACAATGCCATTGATGCTGCCAAGGCTTGGCAGGCAGCAGGGGCGTCATGGTTGCATGTGGTGGATTTGGACGGCGCGTTTGGCGGAGAAGCCAGTAGTTATAAAATTGTGGCCGATATTTGTCATACCCTTTCAATCCCCGTGCAAGTTGGCGGCGGTATTCGTGATTTACGAACAGCCACCATATATTTCGATGCCGGTGTCGAAAGAATTATCATCGGTACCATAGCTCTTGAAGAGCCTAAGATTTTTGCCGATATATGCAATGCTTTTCCCGGGCGAGTGGGCGTTTCGCTTGATGCCGACAATGGGCGGCTTAAAACCAAGGGCTGGGTGGAAGAATCCACAAAAAGCATTGATGAGGCCTTGCCACGCTTGCAAGATGTGGGAGCTGCCTTTGTTATTTACACTGATATTGCCCGTGATGGCATGAAAAGTGGCGTAAACGTACCGGCACTTGAGCATATCTGTAAAATTTCTCGCATACCCGTCATTGCGGCCGGCGGCGTTGCCTGCATGGAAGATGTAAAAACTCTTTATCCGCTCAGCGTCAACAGCACCTTGCAGGGTGCCATTAGCGGACGAGCGCTTTATGAAGGAAGTCTTAATCTAGACGAAGCCATGGCTTGGATTGCAGAGCAAAAAAAGTAAGAGCTTTACGTATTCAATCACGTGATTCTGAATGTGTTAATAGTAATTATTAGCAGCAACTGCTGCTGCTAACTTTTTACTTTTGTGCG
>CAYJHK010000232.1:0-3701 GCA_964369515.1 uncultured Desulfovibrionaceae bacterium | reverse complement strand
TTTTTCAACGCACTGTTAAGCATTACTCTCCACGTTTACGTAAGGTTTCGCCGGACTGCGCAAGCCACTGTTGTTTGCGTAATGCCGGAGGAAGAATTTGTTTTTGCTCGCCATGCATTTTTTGCAAAAGGTAGAGTTCAAGTTCTTTTAAGTCGTAAAATACCTTGAGGGGAGGGTCTTGCAAAAGTTCGTTGTCATAAACCAAAAAATGTCCCTGACCATGCAATGTTTTACGTGTACTGCGTAAAACATGCTTATTTTCCTTGAAAATAACATAATATTGACTGTTTTCAATGTGCAAGCACAAGCAATCTTCCTGTTCTGTCATGAAGGCACGCCCCCCTTTGCACACAAGTAAGGCTTCTTGCAGAGCCAGGCTAAGAATGTGCAATTGCTCTGTATTATGCATGGTCTTATTAAATTCTTCTGTTTCGGATTCTGTTTGTCGGATGCGTTTCTCCATAGCTAAGTGGCGCACTTGGAAAGACTTTTGCCCTCCCCTCAGCTCACCTAAAAGGCGCAAGCAGGCCAAAAGCCCAAGCACCAAAAGGCCACCAAGCAAAATCCAGCCGAAAGTCTGTGCCGTAAAGTAATTAAGTATGTTCATACTGGCAGTAGTACCTTCATTTTAACTGACATCACGTTTTTCTTCGTTTAGTAGCATGTTACAAAAATCGATTTCACAGAAGTTGGTGAAAAAGAAATGGTCGTGCGACTATTATCAGGATATTTCAATAAATTAGAGTTCATTGAAGACATCCGTTACAATTAAGATACACGCTTCATTGTAGTAAGCGGAAGCAATCCATGCCGATTACGTTCCGGATTGCTTCGCTGTGCCCGCAATAACTTTAATTAAAAGAAAAATACAAGCTAAAGCCTGAGTTAAGCCAAAAGCACATTGACTAAATATCATCGTTCTTCTAATACATCAACTAATTAGTCGGAGCTGAAAAACGCATTTTCATGCATTTTTCAGCTCTGACTAATCAGCATATTATCACATAGGAGAACCATGAAAGTGCCTTGCATAGCATTGTAAAAACCGCAGCTGTTTCCTCTAAAGTTTTATGATTTATTTCCGATAAAATTCTTGAGAAATAAAACCGGTAAATTAAAGGCAGAGTAAGGTAAATATGTATATTATTATTGGTTTACTTATAGTTATGGGCAGTGTAGTGGCCGGATATATGATGGCTAAGGGTGATTTCCTTATACTTTTCCAACCGGCAGAATATGTGATCATCCTTGGGGCTTGTTGGGGTGCTTTTTTTGCTGCACAAACCAAGTACACATGGAAGCTCATAATGGGCAGCTTTAAGCATATTTTCGGCGACCCCGGCTCCAGCAAGGATAAATATTCCGAAACTCTGGCTCTGCTCTATACCCTTTTTTCAAAAATGCATCGAGATGGGGTTATCAGCGTGGAAAGCGATGTGGAAAAACCTGAATCCAGTGCTATTTTTACCAAATTTCCCAATATTTTAAAGTCTAAACGCACCGTAAACTTCATTGGAGATACCTTGCGTGTCTATCTCACCACCGGCGACCCCGCAGACATTGACAGCTTAATGAAAATTGATATGCACACCATGCACGAGGAAGAGCTTTTACCGGCGCACGCCGTGACACATATGGCTGAATCCATGCCCGGTATGGGTATTGTGGCCTGTGTACTTGGAGTTGTTCTTTCCATGGGTAAAATCAATGAACCACCGGAAGTCCTTGGACACTATATAGCTGCCGCACTGGTGGGAACATTCATCGGGATTTTGTTTTGCTATGGTTTTTTTGGCCCCATGGGCGCAAAACTTGAAAACCATGCCCACGAAGAACATTTTTATTATAATGCCATTAAAGAGGCCGTGGCTGCGGCCATTCGTGGTTCTACGCCGCTCATTGCCGTAGAATACGGCCGTCGTGCCATTCCGCAAGCCTTTCGTCCAACCTTTGCAGAGATGGAAACAAAGCTTAAAGGCGGATAGTGCGTTGAAAAAGTACCACCTGCGGCGTCAGGCTCGCTTTTTTCTACGGTCGAGTATGTTTTCTGGATACACTCCCTGTGCAAAAAGCTTCGCCTTCCTTGCATCTGGTACTTTTTGAACGCACTATGGGTAGTTAGTCGTCACTGAAAAAGCACATAAAAGACTTAAAATAAATGAGTTATTAGCTAAAATATGCAAATAAAAATGCCGAAAACAAGGGCATGGAATGCACTTTTCCGGCATTTTTATGACGCTAAAACATGGTTTTTCTGTGACGGCTAACAAAATTTGAACGATAGTGAAAATTTTGCGCCACGTAAAATGAGCCGGAATTCACTTCCGGCGTCCCCGAAGGGGCATTTGGAGTGAGCGTGCCTTTCTGAAAAATGCATGAAAATGCGTTTTTCAGCTTCTACTAGTTAGTCTAGTGGAAGAAATCAAAAAAACAACGTATATCTTGTGTGAAGTTATGCAGTCCATCGGACACGACAGGAATATATTCATAAAACGAAATGGAGTTGACATATGGGTGGAGCTTGGAAAGTAGCCTATGCGGACTTTGTGACAGCAATGATGGCATTTTTTCTTTTGCTGTGGATATTGAATATGGCGCCACCGGAAACAAAAGCCGGACTTGCAGCGTATTTTGCAGGTGAAAGTAATTTAGACACTTCATCCACTTCGCCTGTATCCAATAATCCCTTTATTCAAAACACAGACAAAATAGATTTTCGAGACAAAAAAATTGACGAGTCCCAGCAGACACACTATGCAATTGCGCAAAAATTGCGTGAGCTACTTATGGCGGACGCCGTACCTCAAAGCGCTTCCGGCATAACCACCGATGATGTGGGCGTGCTCCTGCGTATGCATTCCGGAACCATGTTTGCCAAGGGATCAGCAGTGTTGAGCACAGAAGGCAAAAAAGTACTGGATGACGTGATTTTTCTGCTAACCGAATACAATA
Organism: uncultured Desulfovibrionaceae bacterium; assembly: GCA_964369515.1. Taxonomy (GTDB): domain Bacteria; phylum Desulfobacterota; class Desulfovibrionia; order Desulfovibrionales; family Desulfovibrionaceae; genus CAYJAD01. The sequence continues at coordinate 749 of CAYJHK010000232.1, read as the reverse complement.
TGTATCTCGTGGTGCGTGGACATGCCAGCTCCGATGAAGTTGTAGCACCCTACCCGTCAGTATGGGAACTTTCCGGCGCTCGCTCAGCTGCAGTCATCCGCTACCTTATAGAGCATGGCATTAAACCCTCGCGCCTACGCAGTGTGGCCTATGGCGACTCTCGCCCCTACAATCCGGGAGTTGATGAGCAAAGCAATAAATTAAATAGACGAGTGGAAATATTTTTTCATCGTCCGGAAGTCATGTCCTACAGCGTTGTTTACTAATAATACTTTATGTTTACATAAAAATATAAAAAAATATTAAAAATATTAAAAAAAACACTTGCCAAAAGCTTCGTCTTTGCGTAGAACTTTTCTTGTCGCCGCGGTAGCTCAGTTGGTAGAGCAGAGGACTGAAAATCCTCGTGTCGGCAGTTCAATTCTGTCCCGCGGCACCACTAACAATTGATATAAATTTCAGAGCTTACAAGAAAGATTCTTTTCTTGTAAGCTTTTTTTGTTTTTGTAAAACATCATTTTCCCCCACTACTCCCCCACTTTTGGGGGAAGTGTTATCCGCCAAATATTTTCATCAAGAAAAAAAATATATTTTTACTACAACCGCTGAAAAGCTGATTTTGGGAATTGCCTCTCTATTTAAAAAAAGCTGTTCTCTACTTGCGTCTTGTGCGCAGGCAGAGAACAGCTTTTTTTATTTTCAAAACTCCTCACGTATTTTTTTCCAAGCAACAATCATGAATGCAAAGA
>CAYJHK010000231.1:0-3710 GCA_964369515.1 uncultured Desulfovibrionaceae bacterium | reverse complement strand
TGGCAAAAGTTCCCCTTCCCCCCTCAAGAAAATAATTAATCAGTGTTTCCTTAAATTACGATGTCGTGAGTAATGTTCAGTATCGGTGCGAATGTTTTTTCTCATGGCAAGATTGGGAAAAGCTGATTAATGGCCAAATCATGTTTTGCAGCTTTACATGGTCGAAAAAAATTTACCTTGGCTTGACTTGCTCCATTGCCTAGGTTCTGCTATGATTTGTGCTTGAAAGTTCTTTATGGGGGGAGTTTATGACAGGTGTAGACATAAAACGTTTAATTGAAAAATGTAATTATTTCACAACACAATCCTTATATGCCGCGGCTGCGCTTGCCGTAGACAGGACGCATTATGAAGTCTGCGTCGAACATTTTTTGCTTAAATGTTTTGAAGATTCCAAATCTGATATGGCTCTTTTGGCTGAGCGTTATGGCATTGACAGGGCTGTGGCTTTGCGTGAATTGACCCGTGCGATGGATGCATTTAAAGTTGGCAATTCGGCACGGCCAAGCTTTTCGCCTGTGCTCATAGAGTTGTTGGAATCGGCTTGGCTCGTTTCTTCTGTGGACTTACAGCAAAATACATTGCGCTCGGGCGGGGTTGCTTTAGCCTATGCAAAACGGCCTGCCTATTATGCCCAAAGCGGCTACTCCACTGATTTAAGTAAGATAAATCGCCAAGAGGCCGGCGCAGCTTTTCACACCTTTGTGCAAGATTCTGTGGAAAATGCTGCGCTGCAAAATGAAGACGGCGTCACCGAAAAAGTGCAAGCTGCCGGCGGCAGTCAAGGTTTTATGGCGCAATTTTGCGAGGATTTCACCGCCAAGGCACGCGCCGGAAAAATTGATACGGTTTTTGGTCGAGACAGTGAAATTCGTAGCATATTGACGGTGCTTGCCCGCAGGCGAAAAAATAATCCCATATTGGTGGGTGAACCGGGTGTTGGAAAAACTGCCGTTATTGAAGGACTTGCCAAGAGAATTGTGGAAGAGGATTGTCCGGAAAGTCTCATGGGTGTGAGTCTGCTCAGTCTTGATATGGGTTTGCTCGAAGCCGGTGCCAGTATGAAGGGTGAATTTGAGCGGCGTCTAAAGGGTGTAATTGATGAAGTGAAGGCAAGCCCCACGCCCATAATCTTATTTATTGATGAAGCGCATATGCTGGTGGGTGCCGGTGGTCAAGCTGGCGGTTCGGATGCCGCCAATCTCTTAAAGCCTGCCCTTGCTCGAGGCGAACTGCGTACTTGTGCCGCAACCACTTGGAAAGAATATAAAAAATATTTTGAAAAAGATCCTGCCCTTGCCCGCCGCTTTCAACTCATTGCCCTTAATGAACCTGATGTCGACTCTGCACTTCTTATTTTACGTGGTATTCGTGCAAGTTACGAACGTGCGCATAATGTGCTGGTGCAAGATGATGCTCTGTTTAGTGCCGTTGATTTTTCGCATCGTTTCATTCTTGGTCGTTACCTTCCCGATAAGGCTATTGATGTACTGGACACCGCTTGTGCCAAGGTGAAAATGAGTCTGTCGGTGCGCCCGGCTGCCCTTGAAGATACTGAGCGCAAAATAGCAGTACATGAGCGTGAACTTACTGCGCTTGAGCGTGATATGGTTACCGGTGGGATGCGTCCCAAGGAAGTGATTGAACGAATTGATGTTTTGCAGAGCGAGATTACTACGTTGCAAAGCGTTGCTACAGAGCTTCGGGTACGCTGGAAGTCTGAACATGTAGCTGCTGTGGAATTTATCGCAGCCCGTGCGGCATATATGCAGGCCATGGAGGATGTGCGTGCGCCCAAGCAAGACACTGGAGATGTTGACTATGTTGACGGAGCTGAAACAGTGCAAGATACAGAGAATGACGGTGCAGCGGAAAATGTTTCAAGCTCCGAAGAACATTTGGAAAAATGCAGATCCGCTCTTGAGGCGGCTCGTGCGGCTTTTGTGCAAGCTCAAGGCGAAGAAGGCTTATTGAGTGTATCCGTTACTCCCGATGTGGTGGCGCAAGTTATTTCTGATTGGACGGGCGTACCCGTTGGCAAGGTGGCTCGTGAAGAAGCGTCGCTGGTGGCTGAACTTGAAGCGCATTTATTGGCACGGGTGAAAGGACAAGATGCAGCAATTACCGCTGTTTCTCAGGTTATCAAGGCCGGTAAAGCCGGACTGAGGGCGCATGGGGCTCCCCTTGGCGTTTTTCTCTTGGTCGGCCCGTCGGGTGTGGGGAAAACAGAAACGGGACTCACGCTTGCTGATGTGCTCTTTGGCAATGAAGAAAATGCCATCACCATCAATATGAGCGAATTTCAAGAAAGGCACACTGTTTCACGCCTTATCGGATCCCCTCCCGGCTATGTGGGCTATGGCGAGGGCGGACTCTTGACGGAGGCTGTGCGCCGCAAACCCTATAGTGTTGTGCTCTTGGATGAAGTGGAAAAAGCCCATCCTGATGTCATGAACCTTTTTTATCAAGTCTTTGATAAGGGCGAACTGACCGATGCTGAAGGCAAGAAAGTGTCTTTTTCAAGTACGGTAGTGTTGCTCACCTCCAATCTTGGCACGGATATTTTGCACGCTGCCGCCCGTCAAGGTGTCAGCGACCATGCCTCGCTTATAGCCGCTATACACAAAGAGTTGGCGACATATTTTAAGCCGGCACTTTTGGCACGCATGACTGTAGTCCCGTACCAAGAGCTGAGTGAGGAAGCTTTAAGGCGTATTACCACCATGAAACTGGATGCACTGGCTGAACGATTAAAGTTAAATAATGACAGTGAGTTAATATATTCAGATTCTCTGATCGATGCTATTGTTGCACGTTGCGCTGAGGTTGATTCCGGAGCACGTAATATTGACCACATCTTGGCGGCGCATGTCTTGCCGCAGTTGGCGCAGGCATTGCTTGAAGGTATGACGGAAAAAAATGAAACGAGTGTCCAAGTGAGCTTGGGAGTGGCTGAGGATGGTTCGTTTGTTATTAAGATACTTGAATAAAAGAATATTACTCTTTTGTTATTATGGAGAAGGGGGCTATGTTTTATATGCAAAGTTTTCCCCTTAATTTATTACACAGTTAAATTTTCATAAGCTGCTGTTATGGTAAGCGATTTTTGATATAAGGAGCATGTTCATGCCTTCACTTGATCTTAACCCTTCACTTGACTTTAGCCATTTTCTTTCCATTAGCTCCACATTGACACAAAATCTCACAACACTTGGAGAGCTCTTAGTTCAAAAAAATTGGTTATGCGCCACGGCCGAATCCTGCACCGGTGGCCTGCTTGGTGCTTGCATAACTTCCATTGCCGGCGCATCGGCTTGGTTTTCCGGTGGTATTATGGCTTATGCCAATGCCATTAAAGTGACACAGCTCAATGTCCCATCACTAACACTCTTGCATGACGGTGCAGTCTCGGCTAAATGCGTTGAGGCTATGGCGCAGGGTTTGTGCGAAAAATTTACTGTGGACGTTGGTATGAGCATTTCCGGAATAGCCGGTCCTGACGGCGGCAGTGATGAAAAACCTGTGGGTACCGTGTGGCTTGGCTTTTGTGTGGATGGTGTCGTAAGTTCTAAACTCTTGCAGTTGAAGGGAAATCGTGAGCAAATTCGAATGCAAGCTGTTGAAAGAGCCATAGAGACTGTACTGAAGTGCGTTGAAACTTCAAGACCTCTGTGTAATTCCCAAAATTGACAAAATACATGGATTGCTTC
>CAYJHK010000230.1:0-3730 GCA_964369515.1 uncultured Desulfovibrionaceae bacterium | reverse complement strand
GACTAACGTCAACGCTCCAAAGACCTTGCGCAATGAATTGCGCAGAGGTCTTAAAGGTGCATTCTTCATAAATATATGAAAATCAACTGTAATATTTACAACTTAACAGTTTTATGAAGAGTTCATTTGTCGAACATTTATTAAAGATACGCTTAACAATATGTATATCGTCATAAGCGAAAGTGCATACTTCATTGATACATAGCCATCATCGTTTACTCAATATTTCAAACAACTTGAAACAATCTGTTTGCAGAAATTTTATGAAGATATGCTTAACAAAATATAAAAAAGCGTAGGGTAAGTTATGAAAAAAATTTTACCGATTTGTATGTGTTTATTCTTGGCGATGTCCGGATGTGCGAACATTCAAAACGACAGAGCACGAACTACCACCGAAGGTGCCTTGGTGGGGGCAGGTGCCGGTGCAGGTCTTGGCGCACTCATCGGGCATTTTGCCGGCAGTGCCGGAACCGGTGCACTCATTGGTACCCTAGTCGGTACAGCCATAGGTGCAGGAGTTGGTGATCATATTGCCGATAAAAAAGAAGCCTATGCCACACGGGAAAAATGGCTCAACGCCTGCATTGCCAACGCCCAGCACACCAATTACGCCTTGGCTGAATATAGCGAAAGACTACGGGCTCAAATCCGAGAACTTAACAGACGTTCCAAACAATTGGCGCAAGCTTATAGGCAGCAACAGATAAGCCGTGCCGAACTGCGACGTGAAAAAAGAGCTTTTGAAAACGCCAAGCGAGAAGTGGACGGCTATATAATTTCTGCGGAAAACGAAGCACGCAAGCAAAGGGGTGTTATTACTGAAGCCAGACGAACCAATAATGTGCAACAAGCCCAAAGACTTGAATATGAGATTTCACAGCTGGAAAAACAAATCAGACAGCTAGAGCGAGAATCCCAAAGAATAGGAAATATATCCCAAAGAATACCCATATAAAATAAGGATAACTCTCTATGCGCCTTATATTATGCATGTGCTCCATTGCGACAGTAGGTTTGCTTATGGCCTGTAGCGCAAATAATGTCCCGAATCTCAATGAGCATGAACAGCCCAAAATTGCTGCGTCAGCTACTCAAGAAGCTCAAAAGCAACCCCAAATCTCACAAGCTGCCCTTGAAGACCCACAAGTTGCGGATGTTGCCAAGGAGAAAAAACAAAGGAAAACACCTCTTAGCGCAGAACAGAAAATGCAAATAAAACGTATGCGTGCAGCCCTTAACTATGACAAAAAAATGCTTGAAGAGCAGAAACTCAAATATAAAGATGTAAATTACGAAAAACTCTTGGAAAAAGCTCAGCATATTGATGAACAAATAACTTTGGCGGAAAGTGGATACGGTGCGGACGAGCGCAAAGCACAGCTAGAAAATATTCGGTCGCAATATCTTAATCTTCGTCATGAAATTGATGCCATGGAGTAAAATTAAAACTACATAAGCCACATATAACCTTAAACAGTTCACTAAATCCGGAGGAGAAATTATGAAAAAATTTATGGTGTTTTTCATGCTGGTATTTATTGCGCTTACCGGCAACAGTTTTGCGGTAAGCGACAATGTAAAAAAACAGATTGAAAACAATGTATTGCCTGCTCTAAAGGCAAAAAACATCCAAGTTGAGTCCGTGGATTTTTCCACAAAAGACGTGGTAAAACTCAAAGGTATCAGTACTAAGGATGCCGTGGTTCCCGGCAGTACTTTAAAAATTGCCGAAGTCGTCTTCACCGGCATTAATGAAGATGTTTTTTCTGCCAAAGACGGTGACATGCCACTTGTTGCAAAATCAATTGATTTCAATGGTTTTGAGTTAGCGTTTACTGCTGACGGTCAAAAGACGTCCTTGAGCATTGCCAATATCAATGCCGATACCCCCATGCAAAATATCATGGGCTTATTGAAAAAAGACCTTGACCAAAAAAGCTATGTCAAACTCTTAAGCAAAATAACTGCCAAGACTTTTGCCTACTCAGACATAAAAATAGCTCAAGACGACACGGCTAACGGTTCCGGCCAGCTCATCACCATCAAAAGTGCAAAGGTAAACGGACTTGGTCTTGAAAAAATCAAAGCATTCAGAGTTTCCGGTATTGAAGTAAAAGCTAAACAAGGTCAAAACTTTACCGGCGAAGCCATCCGCATGGATTCCTTTGTTAGCGTTGATCTTAAAATTCCGTCAGAAGAATATATTCTCTTCATAGTGGAAAATATGAAGGAAATTATGGCAAGTAGCCTTAGCCCCGAAAAAGCAAAGCAATATGCGGAGCTTGGCAAAAAATTAAGCATTGACAACGATACCTTTAAAGCGAAGATAGAAAATTTCGTCTTGGAAGAAGCCGCCAATAAGCCAGTTGTCAAGTTTAAAGAAATCATCGCAGATGTGCTCATGGACGTAAAAAACAATAACAAGCTGGACTTTTCGCTTGTTTTTAACGGAACAGAACTGGACTACAAAAGCATGGGCGTCGATCCATTCATGTTAATGCTTTTATTCCAAAAAGATAACCCCGTCCTTGACTATGCCCTCAAAACCACCATCAAATCCGATGGGGAGCTGAGCAGCATCGCCGTTTATGCCATTGATGAGGCCAATGGGGCTGCCGTAAAACTTGAAACAAAAATCATGTTCCCCAAGGCGAATTTAACCGAAATCTTTTCAATTGGTGCCTCCATGGAACAAACTATGCCTTTTTTCCTCAACGCCCAATTTGCTGGATTTAGCATAGACAGCGACGCCTTGAAGGCGCAACTGCCCAACACCCCCAGACCCATAGTTGCATTCAAAGGCGTAAAATCCGTACTTGACTATGACTACACAAGCTCAACCAGTGCAAGCCTTGATGTGGATTTCCCCGGAATTTTAGTGGACTTAGCTCAAGTAGCTCCCGAACCCTCACTCCCCATAGCAAAAGCTTTACTTAATACCGACTTACTTGATCTCATAACTAGCTTAAAAGTTAAGCTAGTCACCGACGGATCGACCAGCACCGTTGAGTACAATGCAAAAGTAAAAGATACCGGTTCCTTAAACGCCAAAATTTCTTTGATTATGCCCAAAGGCAAAATAGGCGAACTCGCAGGCTTTCCACCGGATCAAAACAGAATTATGCAATTTTTTATGGGTGCAGCCGTCTCCGGTTTGCAAATTACTTACGAAGATTCCGGCCTAGCCCCAAGAGGTCTCAAGCTCTTTAGTGACATGCAAGGAGCAAAACCAGACCAAATGCTTGCTCAATTGGTGCCAATGGTTTCCGGTGTACTGGAGCAACAGAAACAGATTCTTACACCAACGAGCATCGACGCCGCAAAACTGTGCTTACAAAAGCCCGGCAAGCTTACCATAACAGCTACCCCCAAGCAGCCACTTCCGGCCAATCCGGGCAGCATGATGCTTTTGGAAAATCCCGAAGCTATTACTTATGACATAAAATGCGAAGCCGGCAAGGATATTGCTGAAACCGGAACTCAACCGAATAAGCAAACGCAAATTGCCGAAAGCACGACCACTGGCGAGCAAAAAAAAAATTAGCGGACAATACGACTAATACGGCTTCACTCGCCGAAAATAATGCTGTAGACTCCAACGTAAACAGCAACGACAACACAAATAACGATGAAACTAGCGACGTCGCTTTGGGCACTGAAACCCAAACCGACGTCGCTTTAACTCAAGACACTGAAACGCAAAACACTGCATCTCCTCAAGACACTG
>CAYJHK010000229.1:0-3745 GCA_964369515.1 uncultured Desulfovibrionaceae bacterium | reverse complement strand
CCTTTTTCCAAAAAGGTCCCTCCCCCAAGAAAATTTTTACAAATTAGAATCACGTAGGCTATAGCTTCACTCTTTTTCTAATATATTAATTGACTATAAAAAATCTATTTAATATTTATGAAGATATTCTTAACGTTTTTTAAGCATTTCACGAATTCTCTGAGCGTTAAAATAAGTATTAACATAATCCACAGCCGTTTTACCTTTCTTATCCTTTATGGTAACATCTGCACCATGGTCCAAGAGAAGCTGAATCACTGCTTCAGCATCTCCGGCGGCTGCCCACATTAGCGCTGTCACGCCATCGGCATTCTGAACATTGACATTAGCTCCATTGTCCAAAAGTATTTTGGCATTTGTTCCGGTTTCGTCATGGGTGGCAATCATGAGAGCTGTTGTTCCGTGATCATCTATTTGATTAACATCGACTTTTTTATCCATAAGATAACGAATGATTTTTTCATTAAGATTCATAGCGGCATACATGAGCACTGTCATATCACCGCTGTCTTTGCCGTTGACATCCGCCCCATTATCTGCCAGCACGCGAAAAACATCATAATTGGCATTTTCGGCTGCATATATAAGTGGCGTTTTACTAAAATCATCGCTTTCATTGAGATTGGCTCCATGTTCAATAAGTATTTTGGCAATGCCGGCATAGCCTTCTCTGGCGACGTCGCCAAGTACCGGCGTGTTATTATTGCCTTTAACATGGGGATTGGCCTTGTTTTTCAAAAGCAGTCGAACAATGTCTTCTCTCTCATATAAAGCTGCCATGAGAAAGGCTGTGATGCCATATTTATCCGCTGCATTAACGTCGGCTCCTTCATTGATCAAACGCTGAACAGCAGCAATATCCCCTTTTTTCGCAGCCTCGATGAGGGGTTTACTTATTTCACCTAAAGCGACATGAGGGAGTATCATACTAAGACAAAGAGTTATAAATAAATAAATATGACGCATAGTTTTCTCCTTAAAATATTGGATACATGAGGAAAGGTTTTTTTCAGTGTGTCCCTAAGCGGAAGAGCATACTTCATTGATAAATAAATATCACTACTTTTTCTAATACAACAATTGATTAGAAAAAATCTATTTAGTCGGAGCTGAAAAACGCATTTTCATGCATTTTTCAGAAAGGCACGCTCACTCCAAATGCCCCTTCGGGGGCGCCGGAAGTGAATTCCGGCTCATTTTACGTGGCGCAAAATTTTCACTATCGTTCAAATTTTGTTAGCCGTCACAGAAAAACCATGTTTTAGCGTCATAAAAATGCCGGAAAAGTGCATTCCATGCCCTTGTTTTCGGCATTTTTATTTGTATACTTTAACTAAAAAAAGTTTAATTTTAGACTGTTAACATGTTTTTCAGTGACGACTATTTATCGAATATTTAAGGCCTCTGCGCAATTCATTGCGTAGAGGTTTTATTTATGAAGATATGCTTAACGCTTTTTAAGTATTTCAAGGATTTTCTCAGAGTCCGACTCAGAAGCACGATCTACAGCCGTCTCACCTTTCTTATTCTTTATGGTAACATCTGCACCACGATCCACGAGCAGCTGAATCACTACTTCATCTGCTATGCCGGCTGCCCAAATTAGCGGTGTATCGCCGTCGCCATTCTGTACATTTACATTAGCTCCATTGTCCAAAAGTATTTTGGCATTCAATCCGGTATCCTCAGAGACGGAATACATGAGAGCTGTTGACCCATTATTATCTTTTTGATTAACGTCGACTTTTTTATCCAAAAGATAGCGAATAATTTTTTCATTAAGATTCATGGCAACAGCCATGAGCACTGTCTTACCCTCTCTATCTTTGGCGTTGACATCCGCCCCATTATCTGCCAGCAATTGAAAAACATCATAATTGATATTTTCGGCTGCATATATAAGTGGCGTTTTACCAAAATCATCGCTTTCGTTGACATTGGCTCCATGCTCAATAAGTATTTTGGCAATGCCGGCATGGCCTTCTCTGGCGACGCCGCCAAGCACCGGCGTGTTATTATTGCCTTTAACATGGGGATTGGCCTTGTGTTTCAAGAGTAGTTGAACAATGTCTTCTCTCCCATATAAAGCTGCCATGAGAAAGGCTGTTTCGCCATGCTCATCTGCTACATTAACGTCGGCCCCTTCATTGATTAAACGCTGAACAGTGGCAATATCCCCATTTGCCGCAGCCCCGATGATGGGTTCACTTAAAGCTACATGAGGAAATACCATACCAAGACAAAGGCAAAGAACTGTAATTAAATAAATTTGACGCATATTTTTCTCCTTAATTTATTGAATACATTGTGAAAGGGTTTTCATGAGTGTTGCTTCAATGCTTTGCGTATTTGGAATATGCTCTCAGTATTTCAACCAGCAACATTCTCCACAACCGTTGTACAATTAAAATTTCGACTTTCAGACTTTCGGACTTGAAAGTTTCACAAATTTGTAAAAATAAAATACTCATTACTTCACTTTCACATCGCGTGTTTTATATAGCGATTAACAAGTATTTTTTCAAGCGATAAATAGCAGCATACCAGGCACGTGATTCTGAATGTATTAATAGTAATTATTAGCAACAGTTGCAACTGCTAATATAGTATTTTAAGTTGACATTACTAATGTCAACTTATTAAAGGCACACTTGCTTCGGCACTTAACAGCGCAAATAAATTGCGCTTATGCCTACGCAGTGCTTGACTGCCCTCGCAGTCAAGATAGTAATTTCAACTGAAATTACTATAATTACTATTAATACACTCAGAATCACGTGGGTCTGCATCAAGTACACTCCTGTCTACACGCCATTTCTTTATTTGATGATGATGTACCGCAAAGCGGTGTTTCTGCACTTTTTTATGGAATATTGCTGGCCGTTGCCAAGCCATTATTTTTGCCGTAGCCTTTCTTTCTCCCTTGATATGGATGTTGGCCTTCCCCAGTGGCGAATTTTTCATCAATTCTCTCAGCAGTTTTAACTTCAGTATTGGGTAATTATCTTTTAATACACTAGAAATAAGTACTATTCTTACCATTTGCTATTTGGTAAAATCCCTTATTAACGTGGCCTACAATGATATTGATAATACATGGGCTCATAGTAACAGCGAAACCCTTATAGCCATGGCCACGCCAACAAAAACCATCATATTCTTTGGGGCATGGGGTGTTTTTGCCCTCTACGTCTTGCAAAATTTAGGCTTTAATTTGGAGAGTGTTAACAAAAAAATGACATGATATCCTCAAGCTTTCCGTTTACATGAAATTTGGCAAAAAATGCCATAGTAAGGTCAACCATACGAAGTGACTTCGAAACCACTATTGATTTTCTTTTAAATCTTGCAAACCAATGTCTCTGGCAACAGTTTTGTCTTTGCCCTACAATAAATCATTTTCCAGAATTGTCTGACTATACACATTATACTCATCAGTAAAATAAAACCAAACATTCCATTTTTTGAGGCGTTCATATAATTTTAAGGAAACGCTGATTAATACAGCACACTCCACCCCCGTCACCATAATTGCAAAATTTTAAAAATCAATTTTTGAATTTTCACTCAAAAATCACTAAAAATAGCCTTAAAAGACCCAAACAAACGCAAAATACATAGCAATTCCCCTTGTCTTACTAAAAAGGACGCAATTATCCCCTGACAGGCCGCAGCGACCTGTCAATACGAGCCACGGCATTCTAATTTGCGATATTTTTTGTGGGGGGAACTTTTGCTTGCGCCA
>CAYJHK010000228.1:0-3766 GCA_964369515.1 uncultured Desulfovibrionaceae bacterium | reverse complement strand
TTAACGCCGAGAGCAGGAAAAAGATGAAGACACCAAAAGCGCACAAAAGTAAAAAGTTAGCAACAGTTGCTGCTAATAATTAATATTAACACATTCAGAATGACGTGACGTATAAGACCCAAATGAAGCTTTTTTCGAAGAAAAAAGCGGAAAGCGCGTTTTGAGGGGGGTGTGGGGGGAACTTTTTGGCGCAAGCAAAAGTTCCCCCCACAAAAAATATCGCAAATTAGAATGCCGTGGAATTAATCAGTGTTTCCTTAAATTATTTAATGACAAGTCAAGGAAAAAAATGTACTGTGCACGTGTAAATACTTTTTGTTAAACAATAAGCTTAGGGCATACTTCATAGATAAATTAGATGAAGCACTATCAAAACAATTCATGGTATCATTAAAAATTTATGTATTGAAAATTTATGAAGATATGCTTATGGGCTAAGTAGGTATACATGCGAAAGAGACGCCTTTTTCCCAAATTATTATTGTTGCTATTTTTAGCGGTGCTTGGCTATGCAGGCTATGTATTTTTTCAAGACAGTCAAGGTCCTGACCTTACGCTAACCCCTAGAACCGGTTTTATTTCTACACATTCTGAATTGACGCTTGAAATAAGCGATGCGTCCAACGTGCGATCGGTGGAGGTGCTTTTGCGTCATCAAAAACAGACTATACCGGTTTTTTCTCAGCATTTTGAGCCATATGTAGCGCAGCAAACCGTGACATTCGGCTTTAAAGATCTTCCCTTGCCGCAGGGCAAATTTGACCTTGAAATCAAGGCAAAAGATGCTTCCCTCGGTTCCTTTGGGCTTGGTAACAGTACAGTGCTGGTGCTTCCTGTCGTTTTAGATAATAAACCACCGATTGTAAACATAAAAAGTTCTGCAGCCACCGTGTATCGAGGTGGAACTGGCGTTATTCGTTATACATCACCCGAAGCGATGCTCAAAAGCGGTGTTCAGGTCGGCGAGCATTATTTTAAGGGTTATGCCTTGGATGAGAACAATGCCGTGTGCTATTTTGCTTTTCCGCATAATATGCAATTGAAGGACTTTAAGCCCATACTTGAGGTGAAGGACCTTGCAGGAAATACAACCAATACGCCTGTTCCGGGGCGTGTTGCCGACAGAAAATTTAAAAATGATACCATAAAAATTACCGACAGTTTTCTTGATATGGTCAGCCAGAAACTTCATGACCTTGCGCCCAATGCCGTCAGTCCACTTGAGCGATTTTTGATTATAAACAGTGATATTCGCCGTGCTAACACAGATTTTTTGCGTGATATTGGCCAAAATAGCGGCAATACCGTATATTGGAAGGGTGCGTTTAAACATTTACCGCGTTCTGCTTCACGTGCAGGTTATGGTGAGTACCGTACCTATGTCTATAAAAATAAAGCTATAGATAATCAATGGCACCTTGGATATGATCTTGCGTCGGTTAAAGAAGATAAAATTCCTGCTGCCAATGACGGTAAAGTTGTGTATACCGGAAATGTCGGTATTTACGGTAATCTTGTGGTTATCGACCACGGTTTTGGACTCATGTCATTATATTCGCACCTTACTGATATAATGACCACAGTTGACACCATGGTAAAAAAAGGAGACATTATCGGAACAACCGGTATTTCCGGTATGGCCTTTGGCGACCATGTACACTTTGGTATACTTATCGGAGGTTTAGAGGTGACGCCACTGGAATGGTTGGACGGTAAATGGATTAAGAACAATATATTGAGCAGAATAGATGGTAAATAGCATTACTGAACGACAAGAAAAGCCATTGATTGCCTATATTTGCCTTGGTTCCAATGTGGGAAAGAGTGAGGAAATTCTTGGCAAGGCCGTAGAGGATATTGATGGGGCGCATGGACTAAGTGTACTGTCTAAGTCTTCCATATATAAAACAGAACCACAAGGACTTAAAGAGCAGGCATGGTTTTATAATCAAGTCATTGCAGTGACTTGTTCACCAAACGTAACAGCACACGCACTCATGGATTTTTTACTGCAGGTAGAAGCGAACTATGGGCGAGAAAGGTCGCAGCCCCGGCGCAATGCCCCACGCAGTTTGGATTTGGATCTTCTGCTTTTTGGGCAAGAAACAAGCACAGATACCCATTGCATTTTGCCACATGCACGTATGTTTGAGCGAGCTTTTGTGTTGATACCTTTGCGTGAAATCATTACAGCATATGCACTCGATTTTTTGCAAACAGAACACAGCCATGACTATATTGACAAAAAACTTACGGAACTTAACTATAGTGTGCAAGACGATAAAATATTTCAACATTAAGGGGCGGTTATGATACGCTGGATAATAATTATATTAGCAATTTACATATTGTACAGACTGTTTGCCAATGATATTAAAAAGAAATTGTCCAAAGAACAGAGCCAAGAGGCTACGGAGCAAAAAATCGCCTCCGGTGAAATGGTGAAGGATCCGGAGTGTGGCACCTATATCGATAAGGAAAGTACCATTACTGTGCGCAATGGCGAGATTATCCACCGTTTTTGCAGTTATGAATGTCGTGACGCTTTTTTGGAAAAAGTGAAAAATGGCGGGCGGGTTCTTGAAGACACAACAGAACATGATGATTAGTATGCATTTAATATGACGCTTCATTCTTCTGAACATAGTCCTCAGGGCATTTTTTGGGCAAAACATGTGGAGCAATGGCTGGACGTTTTGCTGGCGGAGCGTGGGCTTTCGGCGCATACCGTTGCAGGTTATGGTTCTGATTTAAAAAACTTTTTATCGTTCCTAGCTGAATGTGAACAAGAAGATAAACGAGAGTTTCAAGAAGAGGAACTTTTTCTCTACTTGGCGTGGTTGCGTGGAAAAGGACATACAGGGCGCACGCTGGCACGTCATCTTTCAAGTTTGCGTGGTTTTTTTTCCCACTTGCTTGATGAAAATATTGTGAGTAAAAATCCTGCAAAATTGCTTGATAGCCCCAAACTACCTGCACTTTTACCACAGTTTTTGAGCAAAGATGAGGTACAAGCGCTGCTTGATAAACCTCCCGTACACGAGCGAGCAGGCCAAAGAGATCGTTGTATTTTAGAATTACTCTATGCTTCCGGCTTGCGGGTTACGGAGCTTTGTCAATTAAGCCTGCAGGATATTGACCACCAACGCCACATCTTGCGCATATTTGGTAAAGGTTCCAAGGAACGCTTTGTGCCGGTACATGAAAAGGCCATGCTCTGCCTTGAAGCCTATGTGCAGCATTGGCGTAAACTTTTTAATCCCAAGGAAGATTTTGTATTTGTCAATCGCTCGGGGCGTGGCCTCACCCGTCAATATATTTGGAAATTAGTGAAAAAATATGCCCTTGAAGTGGGCATAAAGCAGGACATTTCACCGCACACATTTCGTCATTCCTTTGCCACCCACCTCTTGGAAGGGGGGGCGGACTTACGCTCTGTGCAAATGCTCTTGGGCCACAGTGACATAAGCGCCACCGAAATCTATACGCATATTCAAATGCGTCGTTTGCAAGAAGTTCACCAACGTTATCACCCACGCCACAGCGGTAAATAGTCGTCACTGAAAAAGTACATAAATGACTTAAAATAAATGAGTTATTAGCTAAAATATGCAAATAAAAATGCCGGAAACAAGGGCATGGAATGCACTTTTCCGGCATTTTTATGGTTCTAAAACATGGTTTTTCTGTGACGACTAACAAAATTTGAAAGAGAGTGAAAATTTTGCGCCACGTAAAATGAGCCGGAATTCACTTCCGGCGCCCC
>CAYJHK010000227.1:0-3786 GCA_964369515.1 uncultured Desulfovibrionaceae bacterium | reverse complement strand
CAAAAGTTCCCCTTCCCCCCTCAAAAAAATAATTAATCAGTGTTTCCTTAAATTACCATACATCATCAAAAATTGGCCTACTTATTGCAAACCATATAAATCGAAGAAGGAATAAGTCAATTTTTTAACGGGTGTTGCCATGTCATTTACTTTTTCCATGCAAAAAATCCTTGACTATCGGGCTATGCTTGAAGAGGAAGCCAAGGTACGACTTGTAAAAGCACAAACCATGCTTAAAAAAGAAGAAGATCGTCATGGACAAATTCAGGCAACTTTGGAAGAAAAAAAAGCTGAAATGAGTGCTAATATGTGCATGGACGCCGGCTCACGCTGGATTTTAGAAAGCTTCATTAAAGGTTTAAATGTCGACTTGGCTCAAAGTCGGCTACGGCTGGCGCAATTACACGAAATATTACAACAGTGCAAAGAAATGCTGCTTATGCGATCCAAGGACAAAAAAGTTTTGGAAAAGCTCAAAGAAAAACAGCAGGAGCGTTACTATGCCGCAGAGAAAGAAAATGAAAGAAAATTCAACGACGAAGCCGCGACTTTACGTTTCAACTTGGTCGCTTTCTAGGGCTTGCCATGCAATTATGGGTCTTGGTGTATGCAAAATAGCCCTTTTTGTTGCGCTTGGCTTTGGCTATACCTTGCCGGATTTTGGGCTTTTTTCGCCTTTGCCCGACAACGAGCGCACCCAAGAAGATTCTACAACCGGCGACAGCAAAGCCAAGCAAGGCTGGTCAGTCATAAAAGAAGCTCTGAAGGC
The DNA here is from genome assembly GCA_964369515.1 of uncultured Desulfovibrionaceae bacterium. Lineage (GTDB taxonomy): Bacteria > Desulfobacterota > Desulfovibrionia > Desulfovibrionales > Desulfovibrionaceae > CAYJAD01. The sequence goes on along the minus strand of CAYJHK010000227.1, from coordinate 3,017 downwards.
ACATAAATCGGCATCAACACCGGCAACGTCGACAGCTCCGACTCCAAAATCCACAGAAGATATCTCTCGATTGGTCGATAAAATTACTGTACCCGATCTTAACGTCAATGATACACAACAAGCGACACCGCAAGAAAATTCTCAATTGCAACCCGATCCCCAAGGGTCTGCTGCTGTGCGTGCAGCCGTTGCCCATAAAAGTAAATATTCTCTGCGAGATGATTCTCTGGAAACAACTTTGGGCGCAGTACCACTGCCGCAAATTTTACGTCAAGCACAAAACGGTACCCCCAGTCAAAATACTGACAACGCCGTATACAATGCGCCCAAGGCAGAAATCCCCGAAGCAGAAGATACTTCTTGGTGGAATAATATTTTCTCCATCAACAGCCTCCCCTTCCCAAGACTTGGGCTTGATCAAGTAGCCTACGCCGCAACACTGGATATACCGCCCCCACCGCCTCCACCGGCTACCGGCAACAACTCTTCACCCTTCACTCCTCCGGCGCAATTGGCACCTGTTCAATCGCAAATTTTACCGGCAGGAGTGGCAGGGCCGCAGATGAACCCCATGCCAAACAACAATCCGCTGGTTCTGCCAAGCACTCCGCCTGCACCCAATATTGCCCCCTATGTTGCACCGGAAAGCGCAAAGCAAAAAGAGCAAGAACTTGCAAGACGTGAGCAAGAAATCCTTGCCCTGAAGCAACAAATGGAGCAAAGATTGCAAGAATTGCAAAATGCCGAACGTAAGGTAAAGGGTATGCTTAATGAGGCAAAGAACGTCGAAAATAATAAAATGAAGACGCTTACCAATATGTATGTCAATATGAAACCCCGTCAAGCCGGATTAGCCCTTGAAAAGCTAGACGAAAACATAGCTGCCAGAATTTTGGCAAGCATGAAATCCAAACAAGCCGGTGAAATTTTAAGTTACATGAATCCGGAAGTTACCGCTAAAATTACGGAACTCCTCACACGTATGCGCTTAGGTCAATAAGGTGCCACGATATAAATGTACCCTTGCCTATGTGGGAACACGTTACGCCGGCTGGCAAATTCAAGAACTTTCCAAAGCTCCCTTGACCATTCAAGGTGAGCTTGAGAAAGTTCTTTTCAAAATTACCGGCGAAACTGTACGCATCCATGGTGCCGGACGCACCGATGCAGGAGTCCATGCCGAAGGACAAGTTGCACATTTTACAAGCCCAAGCACACGCAAAGCCAAACCGCCCGAAGAATGGGAACGTATTTTCCACGCTCTACTTCCTCCGGACATCAGCGTACTCAAAGTAGAAATAGTTGACGATGATTTTCACAGTCGATTTTCAGCATGTGGAAAGACTTACTCCTATAGTTTGTGGACAGATTTTCTACATATTTCCCCACGTTTGCGTCCATTTTTTTGGACATGCGGCAAGCTTGATATGCAGCTTATGCAAACTGCCGTCCCTTATCTGCTTGGCAAGCACGATTTCGCCAGCTTACAAAATGTGGGAACCCCCATACAAGATACCGTGCGCAACATTGAATACTTGCATATAAACCAAAGCTCCCCTTGGTCAAGCGCACATGAAAATATTATCACCATTACAGTCAAGGCTGACGGTTTCCTAAAGCAAATGGTACGCAATATGTCCGGCTTACTTGTTGCGGTGGGTCAGAAACGCTTTGACAGTGCGCAAATTCCGCAGCTACTGCATGAAAAAAATCGAAAAAAAGCTCCGCCCACAGCTCCGCCACAAGGACTTTCACTGATTAGCGTAGAATACCCGAAGTAATCACATGACTTCATGCGTTACGCCAACACATACCCCATCTCAAGCAGGGTTTGCACAGAAACAGCACCATGCCTCACGATACTAAGGCTGTCGTCACTGTTAACTTGCACAATAGTTGAAGGTGCGATACCTCGTGGCTCATATCCTTCAACAATTACACCCCGAATATGCGGAAAAAGTTTGCTGTCAAGCTCATTGACACTCTTTACCGGCATTTGTCCGCTGATATTGGCACTGCTACTCACCAGCGGCACATTGACTTGTTCCGCAAGCCTTGTGGCGACACTATGCGCAGAAATGCGCACTGCCACCCTACCGCTTCCGGCTGTAATACTAGGAAAAACACATTCTTTGGCACGCAACAGCAAGGTAAGCGGTGCCGGCCAAAACGCTTCCGCCAAGGCAAGTTCAGTCTTTTGCATATGAGCGATGGCAAGTACCTGCTCCATCGATGCGGCAAGCAAGGGCAAGGGCTTATGCAATGCACGCCCTTTAGCTGAAAAGACAGCATTAATGGCGCGCGCACTGTTCATAGCACAACCAAGAGCAAAAAAAGTTTCTGTGGGGTAAATGATAAGTTCACCGGCATTCAAAAGCTTTACGCCTTCGCTGAAAGTGCGTACAGTATAAGGATAGTCCTTGTGTGAACCATATAAAAAGGGAGATGTTTTTTGCATGGCTAAAAAACCTTTACGAATTATTGCAGTGGGAACATTAAAAACAGCACACTGGAAAATGGCCTGTGCGCATTACGTGGAGCGTATACAACACTGGCGACAAATACAAGAAATAATTGTTAAGGACGGTGCAGCAAAACTACCGCCTCCCGAACGCAACGCACAAGAAGCACAAAAAATTTTAAGCCATATCACGCCATCCGATGTGCTCATCTGCCTCGATGAAAAAGGAAAAAACTACACTTCTAAAGAGTTTTCCCGCTTCTTGGCACAGATTTCAGAAAATTCCACCCAAACTCCCTGCTTTGTACTTGGTGGAGCTTTTGGCTTAACGGATGCCGTGCGCAATAAGAGCAAACATCTGTTGGCTCTTGGTAGCATGACTTTTCCCCACGAATTGGCTCGTGTGCTCTTGCTGGAACAAATCTATCGTGCGGAATGCATTCTACGCTCAATTCCGTATCATCATGATTAACCAACACTTTGGATTTTATAATAACAAGAGCATAAGCGTCAAGCCTTTCGCAGCATAAAAGCTATGCAATAACAACTATATAAT
>CAYJHK010000226.1:0-3810 GCA_964369515.1 uncultured Desulfovibrionaceae bacterium | reverse complement strand
ACTTTTTTGCGCAAGCAAAAGTTGCCCCCCCAAAAAATATCGCAAATTAGAATGCCGTGGTCATGCTACGCCACTTTGATGATTTTTGCATAAAAAATTTGCCGTAATATTATGCATCAAAATACTCAACAAGCCTATCAACGAGAGCCGGGATAGTATAATCTTGCGGCTGAATATCACAGGCAAGGCCATGACCTAAGAGGGTTTTGGTAGTCACCGGCCCAATGGAAGCAAGTTTGACTTGTGGATATTGCTTAAGGGTTGCCACATCAACTAAGGAAAGAAAGTTATCCACTGTTGACGATGAACCGAAGGTGATACAGTGGATGCGTCCGGCTTCAAGTTCTTCGAGTACTTCATCTTTCCGTGCACCGGCAGGTTTAGTTTCATAAATGGGTAAAACATGCACCGTAGCACCGGCCGCACGCAAAGCATCAGGAAGAACTTCACGGGCTTCCTTGGCACGGGGCAAGAGAATTTTCTGGCCTTGCATACCGAGTTTGAGCATACCTTCCACCACACCTTCAGCCACATATTTCTCGGGGATAAAGTCCGGTTCAATACCTTTTTCACGTAGGATATCAGCGGTTGCCGGGCCAATGGCAGCGATTTTTTTCCCTTCGCCTTTACCGAGTACTCGGCTGTCAAGTCCGTGCTTGGCAAGGCGTTTCCAAAAATGCTTAACACCATTAACGGAAGTAAAGACCAACCATTGGTAGCTGTCAAGTTCAGCCAAATGCGCATCTACATCGGTATAATCATCAAGGTCGTGGATTTCAATGGTGGGAAATTGAATGACATGCGCCCCCAGCTCAGCCAAAGAATGCGCCAGTCCGCTGGCTTGCTCTCGTGCTCGTGTCACCACAATCCCCTTTCCGAGCAAGGGTTTTTGCTCAAACCAATTAAGTTTATCTCGCAATGACACAACATTGCCCACAACGATGACCGACGGGTTGCTAAAGCCCTGCTTCTGACTTTCGGCGTAAAGCGTGCCAAGGGTGGCAACAAGTGAACGATGTTTTGCTGTTGTTCCCCAATGCACCAATGCCGCCGGCGTTTGGGCACTTAATCCTGCTTTTTGTAAATTTTCGGCGATATGGGGTAAGTTTTTCATACCCATCACAAAAACAAGGGTGGAGGCAGAGTCAGCCAATGCTTGCCAATTATGTACAGAATCCGGCTTATTAGGGTCTTCATGTCCGGTAATTAACGTGACTGATGAGGCAAAGGAGCGATGGGTGAGGGGTATGCCGGCATAGGCAGGGCCGGCAATGGTGCTGGAAATACCCGGTACTTCTTCGAAGGGAACTCCGGCATCCAAAAGTTCTTCGGCTTCTTCGCCGCCTCGCCCAAAAATATAGGGGTCGCCGCCTTTGAGTCTGGCGACAATCTTGCCTTGTTTAGCCTTTTCCACAATGAGCGCATTGATATTTGTTTGAGTCATTGCGTGATTATTGGCACGCTTACCCACATAAATAAGTTCGGCATCCGGGCGTGCAAAGTTGAGCATGGCAGCATTTGCAAGGGCATCATACACCACAACATCGGCTTTTTCCAAAATATTTTTACCCTTTAGGGTAAGTAATCCAATATCGCCGGGGCCGGCGCCAATCAGGTAAACCTTCATTATATATTTCCTCTTGCAACTTCTATAAGTGTGCGAACTCCAAAACCCACAGCTCCCACAGGCGTGAGCGGCGTTTTCTTGAACGCCCAATCTGTACCGGCAATGTCCAGATGCGCCCAGCGTACTTCTTTTTTCATAAAACTTTTCAAAAACAGTGCAGCATGAATGGCACCGCCTTCACGGGAGCCCATATGTGAAATATCGGCCACTTCGCTTTTGAGATTGTCTTCATATTTCTCCCAAAGCGGTAGTTGCCAAAAATTATCGCCCACCACCTTACCTATGGAGATGATTTCGTCAACAAGTTTGGAGTCATCGCTAAAAATACCGGCCACATCCGTACCAAGTGCCACAGCACAGGCACCGGTAAGCGTGGCTATGTCCACCACAAAAGCCGGAGACCATTCGTTTTGTACATAGGCTAAAGCATCGCACAGCGCAAGACGCCCTTCGGCATCGGTATTCAATATTTCCACTGTTTTACCGTTTAAGGATTTTACCACATCACCGGGACGCATGGCCGAACCACCGGGCATATTTTCAGCCACAGCCAGCACACCGATAACACGTCGCTCCATATTGTTTTGCGCAATGGCCTGTATGGCACCAACTACAGCCGCTGCGCCGGCCATATCGCTCTTCATCATATGCATATTGGCAGCAGGCTTAATGCTTATGCCGCCTGAATCAAAGGTTAATCCCTTGCCTACAAATACAATGGGGTCGTCGGTTTCATGTCCTTTTGGGGCATATTCCAGAACTAGCATACACGTTTCTTGGCGTGAGCCTTCACCCACAGCAAGGAGCGTGTTGGCACCAAGCTTGCGTAACTTTTTCTCATCAAGTTTTGTAAAGCTCAGTCCTTCTGCCTTGCACATTTTTTCGGCCGACTCAGCCAAGGCACTTGGCGTCATAATGTTGGGCGGAGAGTTGGCAAGGTCTCGGGCAAGCTTAATTCCGGCTGCGGCGTATTCCCCACGGCGTGCGGCGGCATGTTCATTATCCGGTACGCTTTTTTGGGTGAAACCAAGCGCAAACCATTTAAGCCCATTCTTCTGTTTTTTCTTATCTTTTTTCTCACCTTTGCCGGTGGCATCACCCTTGGTGAGCAAGGCATCAAATTTATATAAACCAAGAAAAGCGGCACACACGGCTTCTTCCACCAAGCGGATGACATCGGCCGGTAAAGCTTGCAAAACGGGCAGTGGTAATAAAATACTTTCCAATTCCAGTTCTTTACAACGTGCCACGGCAGCAGCTATGCCACTGCGCACCGCATTTAGGGAAAATGCATCTTCTGCCCCAAGACCTATGGCAAGCACCCTTGGAACCGCTTGCTCGGGATGTCCATGGAAAAGCGCCATCTCGCCGGATTTCCCTCTAAAATCTTTGCGCCCGGGAGCAATGGTAAACCAAGGGCAAATGCTTTCAATTTCAGGGCAAATGGCGGCAGGATCCGCACCCTTTTGCGCAAAGGTAAGCATGACATCGGCCTTCCATAGCTTAGGCCCACCGGCTTGAAAACGTATATCCATAAAAAACTCCTACTTATTTTATTTTCATATATAGTCGAAGCTGAAAAACGCATTTTCATGCATTTTTCAGAAAGGCACGCTCACTCCAAATGCCCCTTCGGGGGCGCCGGAAGTGAATTCCGGTTCATTTTACGTGGCGCAAAATTTTCACTATCGTTCAAATTTTGTTAGCCGTCACAAAAAAAACATGTTTTTTAGTGACGACTATATAAATTATCTTTTTCGCCTAACTTGACACTGTCGCAATCAAGAATCGTTTACGGACAAGCCTCATCTACCGACTCTCTAAAATCAATTTCTTACAATCAGTTCAAAAAGTGCCCATTGTGTGAAGTTTGCTAGACATGTCTTCGTAAATATTCAACAAATATAATGTTTATAATAACTTGAATTGCAAGGGCAGTAACTAAAATTTATTCTCTGGTGCAGTATGCTCTTCTTTTTATTAAAATACGGGAGCACCTCACGCAATTTGAAACGCTAACAGTTAGCTATGTGTCGACTCCACGCCCAATGCATATATTATATTAAGCAAAAAATCAAACTGCTATATGGTGTTCGGCCGTCATTTTTTCTTTCTGCAACGAAGGAAAAATTTAAGGAAACACTGATTAATTATTTTCTTGAGGGGGGAAGGGGAACTTTTGC
>CAYJHK010000225.1:0-3817 GCA_964369515.1 uncultured Desulfovibrionaceae bacterium | reverse complement strand
CAAGAAATTTTTATATGTTAATGAGAATTATTAACACATTCGGAATCACGTGCGTATTCAATGTATAGTATTTAAAGAATGGGTGACCGTGGTCAAGAGCCATGGTCTCCGGTCTTATACTGCATGATAAATGCATTGTGGTCGACGCTGAAAAGAGCATGGGCGTGCGTTTTTCAGCGTCGATTGAGTTAATGGTTTATTCCCACCACCATGAAGCCCGTTCTGCCAAGAGGTCAATGTCTCCACCGGCAGCAATATTCAAAAAAGATATATACTTGCGCACAAGTTGTTGGCTATGGGGGTTTGCTTCGTACAAGCCGGCAAACAGCGGTGCATCTTCGGTGAGCAATTTTTGTGCGGCATCTTGGCGTCGTTTGAAGGAAGGCGTCAGAAATGGGAGCAGGCTTTCATCGTGTGCCAGAGCGGCAAAGTATGCCAACGATGTAATGAAGTTAAGGTTTTGTATGGCGGCCATGGCTTTGTCATGCTCGCTTGCCGTGCAACGAAAAACACGACAATCCAGAGCCAAGAACATATTTTCCACAAAGTTTAGGGAATCTTCCGTGCTACTTGCCGTTTCGATAATGGCAACCGGTAAGTCCGAGCCACGTGGTGGTTTATTTCCGAAGAGCGGATGCGTACCCACCACAGTACCCGACCAGTATTTGTGTATTTGCTCCAAGGGATATTCTTTCACTGAGGTAATATCGCAAACAATACAATTGCTTGGCAAATGGGGAACTAAGCTTTGCAGTACGCTTGCCATAGCTGCGGCAGGGACGCACAATAAGACTAAATGTAAATCTTTGCAGGAAGTTACAATTTTTTCTTCGCTCAGAGGCACATCAATGCCACGAACATTATATGCATACTTGGACGATGATACTTTTTGGAGCTGTCGCTGAAAATACTTCCCCATGCGCCCATTGCAGCCGATAATCAAGATGTTTTTAGGCACGGATTGTACCCCATACATCCCAAAAATGCGGAAAGGATTTTTTCACAACGCTGGCATCATCCATGCACGGGCTTTGTCCGTGTAAGCTGAGTAAGGCTAAGGACATGGCGATGCGATGGTCATTGTGCGTACAAAATTGCGTGTCTTTGGTAAATGTCGGCACTTTTCCAAGGCCGATGATACGCAAGCCGTCACTACGTTCCTCCACCTCAACGCCTATTTTGCGTAGTTCCATGGCAGGAGCCGCAATTCGATCCGATTCTTTTATGCGTAAGTGTTCGCAATTATATATTGTTGTTTCACCATCAGCAAAGGCTGCCATAAAGGCCACCGTGGGCACAAGATCCGGACATGCGCTCATATCCACCGTGATGCCGTGTAATTTAGAAGGATGCACCACCAAGTCATTGTTGTCTTCAAAGGCAAATTTGCCCCCCATACTTTCTAAAATATCTAAAATTGCCCGATCACCTTGTTGTGAATTTGGATTAAGTCCACAAATTTTAACGCTTTCTTTGCCAAGTGCGCCGGCTGCAATAAGGTAGGATGCCCCTGACCAATCCCCTTCAACTACATAATTTCCCGGATGAAATTTGCCTTGGGGCACGCAAAAGCGGGTTTCTCCCGGAATGGCTGCTTCTAGGCTTAGCCAGTCCACATCCTCCCAGTCAGTGTTCACATATTGTTGCACCGAAAAGCGTATGCCAAAATCTTGCAATATTTGTAATGTGAGCACCACATAGGGCCATGATACTACCTTTGAGCCGCCAAGGGTTATGATAAGTCCTCCGTTTATGCGAGGTGCGGCGAGTAAGAGTCCCGATAGATATTGGCTGGAGGCATCGCAATTAATGACAACTTCATTTTGAATTTTACTGCTGACATTGTTATGGGTTAAGGATTTTCCTTGCAGTAAAAACGGAGCATGGCCTTCTTTTTGTTGAAACACAATGGAAGTGCCCAAGTGCATGAGGGCTTTTGTTAAATCATGCATTGGTCTTTCATGCATTCGAGGCGCGCCGTGCACACGGAAAAAACCATCGCAAGTGCTTAAAATAGCGGTGAGTAAGCGGCAAGATGTGCCAGATTCGTGCATATTGCAAGAAATGGGTGCGGGAGCGTTGAGCACACCGCCGGACGTGTCAATGCCGGTGACTAAGAAGTTGCCCATGCCTTGCGCCGGATTGCCCATGGGATTAATGCGTGCCCCAATGTTTGTGAGTACATCTATAGTGCAGGCTATGTCCTTACTTAAAAGAACACGGGAAACCGTTGAATTGTCATCGGTCAAGGCGGCAGCCATAAGCATTCGATGTGAAAGGGATTTTGAAGCAGGAGCCTCTACTGTGCGCATGACGTCACCTCTGTGTTTGTATGATATTGAGCAGCCAAGGGGTATGAGCCTAGGATGCGAAAAGAGTTGCATAATTCTTTAATTTTTTCCACAGCTTCCGCATGGTTGGGGGCGCATAGGTTGCATTCTACATCAGCAAAGAAGACATATCGCCAACACTCTCCGCCGGAAAGGCGCAAAGGGCGAGACTCCAGCTTGCGCATGTTAATGTTATAGTCTGCTAAAATGGACAAAACCGCCGCCAAAGAGCCGGGTTTGTCAATAAGGGTGAAGAGCAGCGAACTTTTTTGCGCCAAGGTTGATTGCGCCGCACTTTCGTTTTTTTGTTTGCCGATAATTACAAAGCGTGTCCAATTATCGGTGCTCGTTTCAATGGAAGATGCTAGAATATTAAACGGATACATTTGCGCCAAAGCAGCATTACCAATGACGGCACATTGGTCTGTCTGCGCCACCTCTCTGGCGGCGGCGGCAGTAGAGGGCATGGGGACGAGCTGCGCCCAAGGTACATGCGTTTTTAGCCAAGTATCACACTGCGCCAAGGCTTGGGGATGGGAGTAAATCTTGTTCACATCTTTGACACTTTGCGCATTGCTCAAAAGATTATGGCTAATATGCATAAACAGTTCTGCATGGATGAATACATTATAATCATAAAACAAATCAAAGCATTGCCCAACTGTACCTTCCAGAGAGTTTTCCAGCGGAATAACTCCAAGGCTACACTCACCTTCATAAATAGCTCTAAAAACATCAGAAAAATGCGAAAAAGCTTGCATCTGTACGCTTTTCCCCAAGTATTCCAAGCCTGCAAAATAGGAAAATGTTCCTTCCGGCCCCAAATAAGCCACCAGCTGCGGCCTTTGCAGAGCACGAGAGGACGAAAAAATCTCACGCCAAATCGTACTTACATGGGCGTGCGGCAAAGGACCGTCATTGTATTTTTCTAAATTTTTAAGTACTTCACGTTCACGCTCCGGCTTAAAGATAATATCACCGGCTTCGGCTGTATCCTTGTTTTGAGCTGTCGCCTGCACTTTCGCCTTGGCTTGAGCTTTAATACTACCAACCTCAAGGCTTAAGCGTGCTCGCTCGTTAAGCATTCGTAAAATTTCTTGATCTACTCTGTCGATTTCCTGACGCACTTTGGCAAGACGTTTGGTGTCAAGTGCGCCGTCTATGGTTGTTTGCTCTTGCATAGTATGCAAATCCTTATGCATATATAAAATTTATAGGGTTATTTTGTACGCTGACTCGGCAATATTTGCACATGCCAAGCATAGCTTCATATCATTTCCGATGAATAAATTTTTTAATTACATGAAATATAAGATACATAGGATTATGTTTAATTATCCACATATAATACACTCTTTAGCTTATATTATCATGTTGTATTATCATGCAAAAAATACGCCTAATGCGCAGAAGCTGCTTAGACTGCGCACAATTCAAGACCTCTGCGCAATTCATTGCGCAAGGTCTTTGGAGCGTTGACGTTAGTC
>CAYJHK010000224.1:0-3836 GCA_964369515.1 uncultured Desulfovibrionaceae bacterium | reverse complement strand
CAGGAAAAAGATGAAGACACCAAAAGCGCACAAAAGTAAAAAGTTAGCAGTAGCAATTGCTGCTAATAAGTACTATTAATACATTCAGAATCACGTGTACTCCTCACTAGCCACCACTAATCACTAACTACAAAAGCCACTTTAGCAATGCAGCACGCAATGCCTCCGGTGAAATGGGTTTGCCCACATGGTCATTCATGCCTGCTTCGTAACAAGAGGCTCTATCTTCGCTCATAACGTTGGCTGTCATGGCAATGATGGGTATTTTCTTAAAGTGCTCGTTGGTTAAACCAAGCTCTCGTATGGCACGTGTGGCATCAAGTCCATTGAGTGTGGGCATTTGCAAATCCATAAAAATAAGGTCGTAGTGTTTTTCCTGCACTTTTTCCACAGCTTCTTGCCCATTGTCCACAAAGTCCAGCTTAAGCTCAAACTCTTCCAACATAGCAGCAGCTATCTCTTGGTTTATGAGGTTATCTTCGGCAATGAGAACTTTTTTACCTTTTATATGAGAAAGTTGGGTTGTTTCTTCCTCTAAAACAAGTTCCATTTCGCCTTCACGCCCATAAGCCATGAGCATTTCGGGAGCTGTCTGCATGGGGATGGTGCAAGAAAAGGTTGAGCCTCTCCCTTTTTCGGACTCAAGGCTTATGTGCCCACCCATTAACTCCACAAGACGTTTGCTAATGGCAAGGCCAAGACCGGTACCGCCAAATTTGCGTGAAGTGGATGTATCTGCTTGCGTAAAGGGCTGAAAGAGTGAGCTGACTTGTTCTTTAGAAAGCCCAATGCCTGTATCGCTCACGCTAAATTGCAATATGTATTTATTAAAACTGATTTTTTCCACGACTTTCACAGACAAAGAGACAGTGCCTTCATTTGTAAATTTCACGGCATTACTCAATAAATTCAAAAGTACTTGATTAAGTCTTTCTCCGTCACCCACAAGCATTTGCGGCATATTCTCATCTATATACTTATGGAAAGTAAGGTTTTTTTCATGTGCGGTAAAGGATATGATGCTATAGACGGCGTCAATATTGGCAAGAAGATTAAATGGGGTATTTTCAAGGTCCATCTTATCGGCTTCGATTTTCGAGAAATCCAAAATATCGTTGATGATGCGCAACAAACCCTTGGCAGAAATAGCTATTTTATCAATGTAATTCAGCTGTGTCGCATTAAGATTGTCCTTTTCAAACACATGCAAAAAGCCAAGCACGGCGTTCATGGGGGTGCGTATTTCATGGCTCATGGTGGCGAGAAAATCACTTTTTGCGCGCGCTGCTTGCTCAGCTGCATCCCGTGCCACAATGAGTTCTTTTTGCGCCTCGTGAATGTCTGTCACATCATGAGCCCATAGCAGCGTATGCCACTTACCAAACCATGTGGTTCCAAGGGCAGAAATGTGCAAATGCCGTTCCTTGCCATTTTCTCCGGGAACCACAACATGTACATCGTTAAATTTTTTGCCGGTCTCTACTTCATCACGATAAGCTAAACCCACGCCAAGTAGGTCAATTTTGTCAAATGGAATGGGCTTACCAAGTTCGACCCCGGTCATTTTCTGCATGGTAGGATTGCAATAAGTAATAATGCGTTCGCAGGTATACAAAAAACCTGTGGGGCTGCTGTCCAGTATTTCGTGTTGCCGTAGCAGTTCAGCTTCCAATGTATTTTGCAAATGGAGCATTTCTGTAATATCCACTCCAACATTGATGGCGTATTTTATTTGACCGTTTTCGTCAAAAACCGGCGATAAAATATTACGATATGTGCGCACTTCACTGTTTTGGAGCTTATACTCAAAAGTACCGCTCCCTGACTCGCCACGGGTGAGAGCATGGTTGAGCAACTCTGCTTGATGCTGAAAAGCTTCTGCACTCATGCCTTGCATAATGTTTCCCCGCACACTTTTCAAGCCACTCATGTCAAAGCCATCATCAAAGCCCAAAATTTCCAAAACTGCCTTGTTGGCAAGGCGTGTTCCATCCTTTGAGTGTACAAGCAGCGGATAGGGAATGCTGTTAATAATTTGCTGCAATTCAACGGTTTGTGTCTTGGCAAGTTCGGCTTCCAATGAGTTATGATAGGCAGAAAGGTCTGTTCCAAGCATAACCCAAAGATCTTTCCTATCTTCATGCAAAAATGTCGTGCATTGCATATGAAATGGGCTTGCATTTTTGGGGTGTATATGCAGGGTAAAATTTTCTCCGCTCTGCAAAAGAGTTTTGAGATTTTCGGCATCCATATCGTCCATATAATCTAAAATTTGCAACAAATCATTCGTATTTTCATGCCCTAAGTGTTCATAAAAATAAGGATTGGCAAAATGCACACAACCTGCATTATCAATATATAGATAAAAAATGCCTTGAGCATCAACGACTGCATTGGAAAAAGTCTTGTATTGCACATATACTTTGCGCATTTTCCATAAATAGTGGAAGCAAAACAAAAGAGTGATAAACGTACCCGTAATGAGCACTATGGAAAAAAACCAAATATAATCCACCTGCTTCATGGAAGCCTTGCTTGAAATAATGCCCACAACATTCCAGCCCGTATCGCCGATGGGATTTACACTTATGTAACTCTCATCACCTTTGAAAAGTATGGTTTTCTCTCCTGCACTCAAGACTTTCAAAAAGTCCATATCCACCGAACCGGAAGAAAAATTATTTTCCTCGGCAATCTTTTCAAAGAGCGTTTTTTGCGAAATATCTCCATTTTCTACAAAAAAGCCATGTTTATCCACAAAGAGAAATTCTGAAGCCAGTGCGTTCTTGTTCTCCTTACTTTGAGCAAAATGTAAATCTTGGATATTTTCAATGGCAATCAGTACGCCAATGATTTTTTTGTTTTGTGCAATTACCGGGACAGCATGGACAACATAATGTTCTTTTGAGCCTTTCGGGTCTTTTGCAAGAAGAAAATCACTCGTGATGGTTTGTCCCTGTAAAACCTTTGGAAAGTACTCTCTGTCGGAGATGTCATGATTTGTACCGTCGGCTGTGGTTCCAAAACCATCTAAGTTGGCAAAAAACATATTTCTCCAGCCGTATTTTTTCGTCTCAGTGCGTAAAACATCCAGCTTAGTGTTGAGTTCTATGTCTTTACTTGTAATATCATGCATATATGAGATAGCACGCAAACGAGTGCTTGTGTTGTGTAAACGCTCATAAGCCATTTCGGCTGTACGTGCGCTCACTTCTTGAATGGAATTTTGCACATTTGTGTATAGAATATTATTAAGAGTGAGAATGTAAAAAATACCGGCTGCTATTATTATAAAAGGAATTATGCATAGAATTATAATAATTTTTTCTAAGCCAATTTGGTTTTTTTTTCTTACTAACATAAAGTATTTCCTAGGTAAGCACTGCACTTTCTAATGTTGTCTGTAATGCAAGTACCTACCACAAATAAATGTAATTATCAACTCTTTTAATTGCTAAAATGTCGAAACGCAAATCGCCTTTGCGCCAATATACACGTGATTCTGAATGTATTAATAGTAATTATTAGCAGCAACTGCAACTGCTAACTTTTTACTTTTGTGCGCTTTTGGTGTCTTCATCTTTTTCCTGCTCGTGGCATTAAAAAACATTTTGCAAGCCCCTCAAAATCGCACAAAAGCACGGCCTGCGGCAAAAAAACATTTTTAGGGTAAGTTATTGTAAAAAATAATTTTATAATTACTGAAAAACTCAAGTAGCCAAGAAATTTTTATATGTTAATGAGAATTATTAACACATTCGGAATCACGTGCGTCAATATACAGGGCATTCTAATTTGTGATACGTGGCTATTGCCTTTAATCAGCTATTTTTTAT
>CAYJHK010000223.1:0-3845 GCA_964369515.1 uncultured Desulfovibrionaceae bacterium | reverse complement strand
TTTCCAAAAAGGTCCCTCCCCCAAGAAAATTTTTACAAAATTAGAATCACGTACGGCGGAACTAAGAGAAGGCTACTCCACATTTGACAAAAGACTTGGCACTACCATGTCAATTACCAAGCAATTTCTCGACACGCTTAAGGAAATGGACAGTGATCTGGAAAGGCGTATGCCCCGTTTTTGGTTACATCACTACAGATAATTGTATTCTTGAAGGGGAGGCTTTTCGCTCAAAGGCTTCCCCTGTCTGCTTCAAGGGTATCATCTTCTTCGAGACCTCTGCACAATTCCTAACATTGACAAAATACATGGATTGCTTCGCGTTGCTCTCGATGTCCGTAAGGTTCGTTCCTCACCTAACGGCTACGCCTTCGGCGCCCTTCGGGTCGGTCTGCGCTCGCAATGACTTTCGTTATAAACTCAATTCATTGCGAGGAGCGGAGCGACGAAGCAATCAATGCCTTTTTGAATTATTCAGAGATCTTTTCTTCAGCCCCTCCAACAAAATTATCAATAAATTTCTTAAATTACAATAACTAAAGTATAATTAATAATAGCTGTTTTTGTCTTGCACCTTAAGCAAGTATACTATATGCTCTGTCAAAAGTTTTATAGACACCTTAATTTTTCATATACATTTGGTGCAATTTATTTGTTATAACCATAACATTTCATTAATATGCAACATTCAGGATTAGAAACATGGAAGATGTACAGATGCAACCGGCGCGAATTCCTATGAACATCGACAGAGTAGGCATTCAAAATTTATCCATTCCCTTAATTGTTAAGGATAGAATTCTTGGAAATCAACACACTGTAGCACAGGTTTCCCTTGGCGTTGAGCTTCCGGCGGCTTTCAAAGGTACGCACATGAGTAGATTTGTGGAAGTACTGGAAGATTGGGGAGAAGAGCTTAACTTTCAGTCCATGAAACGGCTTTTGGAAAATGTAAAATCACGCCTTCAAGCTCAAAAAGCAACAATTTCCTTTACATTTCCTTATTTTATTCGCAAAAAAGCTCCGGCAACCCAAGCCGTTGGGCTTATGAGCTATCAGTGCAAACTTACCGGTGTGCTTGCGGAAACATCGGCCGATGAAGTCATGAAAACTGCCAATGAAGGTAGCGTTGAGCTTAGATCTCACGATAATTCTGAACCTAAACCGGAGTTTACACTCGAAGTTGAAGTGCCCGTAATGTCAGTGTGTCCATGCTCCAAGGCCATTAGCAATGAAGGTGCGCATAGTCAACGCTGCCTTGTGCAAATAGCGGTGCGTATGCGAGGGATTATATGGATTGAAGAGCTGGTGGAAATCGGCGAGGCAGCCGGCTCATCGCCGGTGTACAGTTTACTTAAAAGAAAAGACGAGAAATATGTTACGGAAAATGCTTTTGCAAATCCGGCCTTTGTGGAAGATGTGGTACGAGAAGCAGCAGCTCGCTTGGCAACTCATGAGCAGGTTTCATGGTACAAAGTACAAGTGACCAGCATGGAGTCCATACATAACCACGAAGCCTTTGCTTGCATTGAGGCGCATAAATAAGCAATCCCTGCCTTTTTTGAATTATGCAGAGGTTTAAGGTTTATAAAAAAACTGCAGGTCGCTTAGTGTACCAATGTACAGCTAAGAGACCTGCAGTTAATTTTTGAAATAATAACGCCATACAACGTCTAATTAAAGCCAATCAAACCAATCTTTCCAGCTTCCTTCGCGCTGTTCACGTTTATCTTGACCTTTTTCTTCATTGTACTCGTGGTAGGCAGTAAGACCCTTTTTGTATGCGTGCTGAGCCACGTCAGGAACATCCTTGAAATTATCCACAACGTAGGTATAACGACGCCACGCCGGTCCATATTTTCCCATATTGAAGAAAACATCACCCACATAAAGCTCATGTTCTGCCATAAGTTTTCGAATGGCCTTCATATGCTCAGGTGCTTTATCTGCATAGCTCGTACCCGGATAGGATTGAACAAGTCGTTGGAAATATTCATAACCTTCTTTCAAATCTGTGGTTGGGCGGTCTATGGAAATAAAACCCTTCAAACGTGCTGCACCAATTTGATAGAGCACATAAGGTATCTGCTCGTGGCGTGGGTGTAATGATTCAAAGTCCTTATAGGCTTCCACAGCCTCTTCATACTCTGCATCAAGAAAATATGCATCGGCAAGAGAAAGCTCCGCTTGCAAAGTGTAAGGGCTAAATGGATAAGAATCTCGCAACTTATTGTAGCGTTCAGCCGCAGCCACATAATCTTTTTCTGCCATAAAATCATTGGCAGTTTCGAAAAGCTCTTGAGCCGTATCTTCAGGAGGAGGCAAATAAAAATGGTCAATAACCCCACAACCGGATAGCGACACAAGCACAAACAGCGCACAAAGAGCATGTAATAATTTTTTATGCATTATTTTCTTCCACATAGAGAAAAGCAGCTTGAGCGGCGGTGGCTCCGTCGCCAACGGCTGTGCTCACTTGCCTACAAAGTTTTGACCGAATATCGCCCGCAGCAAATAACCCGGGGATGTTGGTGCGCATTTCAGTATCGGTAATGATAAAGCCACGCTCGTCTTTGTTTACCATATCCGGCACAAAATCAACGTTAGGCTTAATCCCAACAAAGACAAAGAAACCATCAACGTTAAGTTCGCTTTCTTGTCCATCTTTCACATTTTTTAAGGTAAGTCCGGTAAGAGCATCTTCTCCGTGAATGGAGCTTACCACCGTATTTCGCAAAATATCCACATTTTCAGCAGCTTCCAGACGGTCTAAGTAAATCTTAGCTCCTCTGAACGCTTCTCTTCTGTGAATAAGGGTAACTTTTTTTGCTATCTTGGCTAAATATAAGGTTTCTTCAAGAGCAGTGTTTCCACCGCCAACCACAGCGACATCCTTACCACGATAAAAATTACCATCGCAAATGGCGCAATATGAAACGCCACGCCCTGTAAGTTCCAATTCGTTGGGGGCGCCAAGGTGACTATGCATGGATCCGGAGCAAACAACCACAGTGGGAGCAATAAGCCATGTGCTGCCCACAAGGGCTTTGTGCATTTCACGTCCGTCAGCGGAAAGTTCCAATATATTAACGGACTCTGAATATTTATCCAATTTCAGTTCGTCAAGATGTGCCGTAAAGGCGTCCGCCAACTCATAGCCCTTGATTCCCTTGGGGAAGCCGGGATAGTTTTCAATGGATTCGGTTTGCAAAACTTGTCCGCCGGAGGTTAATTTTTCCACCAGGGCTACCGAACAGCCGGAGCGAACAAGATACATGGCGGCAGTGATGCCTGCCGGGCCGCTACCTATGACTATGGTATCATACGTACTCACGCTAATGCCTTTTGTTCCAATTTTTCTTTAAGAACATCCTTGGTAACTGCTCCGGTCATTTGTTCAACTACTTCGCCATTCTTGAAGAAAATCAAGGTAGGAATAGAACGAATTCCATACTTTGTTGGTGTATCGGGATTTTCGTCCACATTCATTTTTGCTATAAAAACCCTGCCTTCGTATTCTGCAGCAAGCTCTTCCACTATGGGAGCCACAGCTCTGCAAGGGCCGCACCAAGGAGCCCAAAAATCTATAAGTACAGGAAGTTCCGATTTTAAAATTTTTTCATTAAATGTTGCGTCTGTAATTTGCACAGCCATGAAAGACTCCTTTTTTTAGTGTTTGAAATTTTTTTTTAAAAGTCTATACGGGAAAGTATTCTAATTTTGAAAATGAAGACTGTCAAGCAACAAATTAACAAAGGATAGACATTTGCCACGTGATTCTAATTTTGTAAAAATTTTCTTGGGGGAGGGACCTTTTTGAAAAAAGGTCTCCTCCCCCAAACCCC
>CAYJHK010000222.1:0-3850 GCA_964369515.1 uncultured Desulfovibrionaceae bacterium | reverse complement strand
GGTCGCATTGACTGGCGTCAATGCTCCAAAGACCTTGCGCAATGAATTGCGCAGAAGTCTTAAATTGTGAAAATTAATCTACATCGACGGGAAATTATGCCAACAGTCAAAGCTCTTTCGCCGGAAAAAATCCGCATCTCCACCAAGGAAAAACATATTCCTTGGGAAAATAGCAGCACCATGCCAAGGGTGCGCAATAACGGTCAACATATGCTGCAACCGCGCGCCTTAAAAGCCATGGAATTGGCACTGAGTATCCATAAAGACGGATATAATGTGTACCTTTCGGGCCCTGCGCAACTTGGGCGATCGTACATTGTGCGTGAATTTATTACACCACATGCACGCAAATCGCCGCCGCCGCAAGATATTCTCTATCTTTACAACTTCAATGACATTGATAAACCTATTTCCGTGTGCCTGCCGGCCGGACAAGGTAAAATCTTCAAGAAACAGTTGCAGGATGCCATTTTAGCCGTGCGCAATGAACTTCCCCGTCAATTTGAAGACAGCGATTATATTCAAGCTCGTGCCAAGATTTTGGACAACTTTCAAGAAACGAAGGGCTCTGTGCTCACGCTTATGAATGAAAAAGCTAAGGATGAAGGCTTTGGCATTGATGTGGACGACGGCGGCAGCGTAGCCCTCTATCCCTTGGTGGAAGGAAAGCGTCTGAACGAAGAAGAATTTGAACAATTAGAGACGGAAACACGCCAAGAATTTAAGCGCAAAGCCGATACGCTCATGAATAGCATGACCGGACATATCAGGCAACTGACCCGCCTTGAGCAGGAACTGCGCACGGAAGAAAAAGCTCTGGAACGCTCCATAGCCTTAAAAATGCTGGAAAAAATCCTTACGCCCATGCAGGACGATTTCTTGCACAAAACGCCGTGTGCACCGCTCAAAGAATATTTACAGGCACTGCACACAGATATTTTGAATAATGTGGACAGTTTCATCAATCGTGACAACTTCAACGCCCATACCAACGCCGTGGGTACATCGCCCATGCCCTTTGAGCCTTTGCAAGCTACACACGCAGAGCCAAATATGGGACGCTATGCGGTGAATATCTTTGTGGATAATAGTGAAACCAAGGGAGCACCCATAATCTTTGAAGAGCACCCAACAGCCACCAATGTGCTCGGCTGCATAGAACGAGAGTCGGAAATGGGTAATTTAATTACCGATTTCAGTCTTATCAAATGCGGTTCGCTGCATAAGGCCATGGGAGGATATCTGGTCATTCGCATTGAAGATATTTTACAAAACTTTCAGGCTTGGGACGGCTTATTGCGTGCTTTACGCTCCGGTGTAGCACGTATGGAAGATTTGAGCGAAGGACAAGACAGCGGCACACGCACCAAGGGTATTGAACCTGCTCCCATCGCACTTAAGGACGCACAAGCCGTGAAAATCATTCTCATTGGCAATGAAATCCTCTACGAGACCCTGCTGCACAGCGACGAACGTTTTGGCAAACTCTTTCGCATTAAAGCGCACCTTTCGGAACATATTGAGCGCAATGCCCAAAATATTAAGCACTATTTGCATAGAATTCAATGTATTATCAGCAATGATAATCTACCTGTCTTCCATAAAAGCGCGCTGGCTTGGATGGTGGATTATGGTTCCAAACTTGTGGAAGATCAACGTCAATTAAGCTTAAAATTCCCCTTGTTGCGTGATATTATGATTGAAGCCTCCGCCCTTGCGCTGCAAAAAAAGCAGGAAACCGCCGACGCTGACAATGCTGCCCCTAATGACCATGATATTATTGTGGACGCAGCTCTCCTTGAAAAAGCTCTTGAAGGTAAAACCTATAGGGCAAATCTCGTGGAAGACGTATTTATGGAAGAATACGATAGGGAAATGATCAAGGTGCGTACTTCCGGTGAAGCTGTGGGACAGGTTAACGGTCTCTCGGTAACTTTGCACGGCGATTTTGAATTTGGCCTCCCCCATCAAATATCCTGCACCGTGGGCGTTGGGCATGGCGGCATCATTGACCTTGAGCGTGAAGCCGAACTCGGCGGCCCAATCCACACCAAGGCCATGATGATTTTGAAAAGCTACCTCGTCTCGCTCTTTGCCCGCACAAGACCCATTGTGCTTACGGGCAGTTTGTGCATCGAACAAAGTTATGCTGGCATTGAAGGCGATTCAGCCTCCGGCGCAGAACTTGTGGCCTTATTATCAGCCATAGCCGAAGTACCCGTGCGCCTTGATTGCGCCTTTACCGGTGCGCTCAGTCAATCCGGACAGATTATGGCTGTGGGCGCCGTAACCCGCAAGATTGAGGGATTTTTCAACGTCTGCGCTCGGCACGGGCTTACCGGCACACAAGGGGTGCTCATTCCCCATGACAATGTGGAGCATCTCATGCTCTCGTCGCATGTGGTGGACGCAGTCACACAAGGAAAATTCTTCGTCTACCCCATTAAACATATTGATGAAGCACTTGAAATTCTCATGGGACTTCCCGTGGGGAAACGCCGCAAGGACGGGACATTTAATCCGCAAAGCCTCTATGGCCTCGTGGATAAACGCCTGCTCAGCCTCGGTGCCTATGCTGCCAAGGAAGCAAAGGGTGTGAGCCGCAAAGCAGGAAACACGGCTTGAACATCCCCACCTCGTTAGCACAACGAATACTCATATATGGCACTGCCTTACTCAGCGTCATGGGCGTGGCCGTCATCTTGCCGGTCATGCCGGACATGGCGCATGATTTTCATATGGCTGATGCCCAATTGGGAATGTTGGTGTATTCATTCACCCTGCCCGGCATTATTTTTGCGCCCATAGGAGGCATTTTAGCCGACAGGTGGGGACGCAAAAGGGTACTTGTGCTCTGCCTCTTGCTTTTTGCCCTTGGCGGTTTTTGTGCCTCCTTTGCAACCTCCCTGCCTTGCTTACTTTTTTGGCGTGTCATTCAAGGCATGGGGGCAGCCTCCCTTGGGGTCTTATTCAGCACCATAGTGGGAGATATTTACCAAGATATAAAATATCGTCTTAAAATAATGGGTTATGCCGCCACCACCTTAAGCCTTGGCGCAGCCATCTTCCCTGCCCTTGGCGGCCTGCTTGGCGAATTTGGCTGGCAATGGACACTGCGCCTTTCACTACTGGCTCTCCCCCTCTGCGCTCTTGCCCTGTGTACCGCTCTACCAAGACATGTAAGCCATCCCGATGCCACAAAATACTTTCAGGAAGTGAAACATATTGTCTTAAGCCCCAAGAGTGTCTTACATTTTTCCATCACTTTTTGCGCTTTTTGCATACTCTATGGGCCACTGATAAGCTTTTTTCCCCTCTTATCCGACGTTTACTATGCGGCGAATCCGGCCAAAATCGGCTTACTCTTCGCACTTTCTTCACTGGGTACAGTGGCAGCAACTCTATTTCTTTCCAAGATATTGAAATCATACTCCACTCAGCTTATAGCCCCATGCGGCGCCCTGTGCTTTATCCTCTCCATGGGCATACTTATTTTCTGGACAAAAGAGCTGCCCTACTGGCTGCTCACCCTACCAATCCTCCTCTACGGCATCGGGCAAGGGCTACTCTATACCATAACCATGAGCTCCTTAACGGCACTTGCACCAAGCAGCGGACGCGGCGCACTCATGGCCGTCAACGGTACCATCCTGCGTTTGGCTCAAAGCCTATCACCCTATATATGCGGTCTTATTTTTGCGTACTATGCCTTTGACGCCGTGTTCTTCTTCGGCCTGTGTATGGCTACGCTCATGCTGGTATGCTCATTTTATGCATTTTCTAAGTGAAGAAATGAATGTGGCTATTGCCTTTAGTCAGCTACTTTTTATCTGGGGGGAAGGAAAACCCT
>CAYJHK010000221.1:0-3866 GCA_964369515.1 uncultured Desulfovibrionaceae bacterium | reverse complement strand
CCCCCCATCCTTTCCCAAAACGCGCCCATTGCTCATCCCTATCGGGATGAGCCAATAAAATCTGAGTATAGTGTAAAGCTTTGGAAAATAAGCATAATTTTAATTTTGCTGAGTTAAGGCAAAAGCCACGTACGTGATTTAACAAGAAGGAAATATGAAGTTACATCTTTGAGCACTTGACGAGGTCGATTTTATTTGGTATGGGGCAATCAGCTGGCTAAATCAGCGAAGTGTAACCTAAATTTACGGAGGTGGTGTATGATTGAAATTGGAACGAAAGCGCCGGAATTTTCTGCAAAAGCTTATAAAAATGGAGAATTTTTTGATGTTTCCCTCAATGATTATTCGGGGAAATGGATTTTTCTCTTCTTTTATCCCGGTGATTTTACCTTTGTTTGAGTTACAGAAATTGTTGCAGTTGCAGCAAAATTTGAAGAATTCGTGAAGCTTAATGTGGAAGTTTTGGGTGTGAGCACTGACAGCGTCTTTGTGCATAAAATGTGGGAAGAGAAAGAAATCTCTAAGCTCACAAAGGAGCCGATTCCTTTCCCATTGATTGCAGATAGTTGCGCTCGTATCGGGAGGAGCTATGGCGTTTTTTCCGAAAAGCATGATGTGAATTTGCGAGGAAGTTTTATTATTGACCCTGAAGGCGTAGTGCAAAGCATTGAAGTTATTTCTCCTTCGGTGGGGCGTGATTTTGACGAAGCCTTACGCCAATTGAAAGCCCATATACATGTGGACTTTACCAATTGCAGTGAAGCAACCCCCTCTGCTTGGAAGCCCGGAGAGCCGACTCTTACACCGAAACCTGACCTTGTCGGCAAGGTTTGGGAGACGTGGACACCGCAATTTTATTATCGTAAATCGTAATAATTTATTTGTAAAATTAATTGGATATTTTTTTATCTGTAATATCTTTATACAGCCTTTTGTAAGAATTTAAAGAGGGCGTTCATTTTTGGGGGATTTATGACAAATTTACTCGGTGAATTTATGGGAACCATGATTTTGCTTTGTTTTGGTTGTGGTGTTGTTGCTTGTTGTATTTTAAGAGAATCAAAAGCTTATGGCGGAGGCTGGATTTGCATTACGGCCGGTTGGGCATTTGGTGTTATGCTTGGTGTTTATACGGCTGTTGCTTTAGGTGCACCGCAAGCAGACCTTAACCCTGCTGTTACATTGGCAAAAACCATGCTTGGTGTCTATACAGTGGGACATGCTCTCGTGACCATGTTGGTGCAGCTTGCCGGCGGCTTCATGGGAGGTGTCATTGTTTGGCTTGCCTACTTACCGCATTGGGGGCGCACGGAAGAGCAAGGGGCAAAGCTTGCCGTCTTTTCCACAGGCCCTGCCATAAAAAATACGCCGGCCAACTTTTTATGCGAAGTTATAGGAACATTCTTGCTTGTTTTCCTTATCTTCATGATATTCCACAAAAATAATGGAGCTCTGCCTCCCGGTTACGGTCCTTATATGGTAGCCATGCTCGTGTGGGCACTTGGTCTATCCTTTGGCGGACCTACAGGTTATGCCATAAATCCCGCTCGTGACCTTGGTCCGAGAATTGCGCATTTTGTGTTACCCATCGCCGGAAAGGGGAGCTCTGATTGGTCATATGCTTGGGTTCCTGTGGTTGCGCCCTTGGTAGGTGCAACGTTGGCCTATTTAGTAGCCAAGGCGGCAGGTGCCCTATAGCAGTGCGTTGAAAAAGTACCGCCTACTGCGTCAAAATCCAAACACAGACCATTTATGTATGTCTGTATACACATCGCACCTTGCGTTTGGATTTTTCCTTGTATTTCACCCTTTTTGAATACATTGTTGGTAATTGGCTTTTTGAACGTATTGTTAGGCGCAATTTTTGCAAGTCATCTTGCAGGGCGCTGTCAAATTGTAAGAAACATCGTAACAATACAATGTTGTTTTTATCTTAACTTGGCAAAAGTAAAAAAGGTAATCCATTGTATTGAATATACTTTTAAAAGAATTTTTCGTAAGAAAAATTCGCATGAAAGTTTTTTGGAAAGGGGTCTGGGGAAGAACCTTTTGTTCACAAAAGGTTTTCCCCAGAAAAAAAGCTACTGGCACTAGCTACATAATACAATTAAAATAAGGATTAAGCATGAGCGCAAAATATATTTTAGCCTTAGACCAAGGCACCACATCGTCCAGAGCTATTTTATTTGACCGTAAGTCCAATATAGTTCAAGTGGAGCAGAAGGAATTTACACAAATCTATCCGCAACCCGGCTGGGTAGAGCATAGCCCCACCGAAATTTTTGATACCCAAAGTCATGTGGCAAGGGATTGCGTAAAAGCAGCCGGCATAAGCGGCAATGACATTGCGGCCATAGGTATTACCAATCAGCGTGAAACCACCGTGGTTTGGGATAAAAATACCGGTGAACCCGTATATAATGCCATAGTTTGGCAAGATCGCCGCACGGCCGGTTTTTGCGACCAATTGCGTGCGGAGGGTAAGGCAGATATTATTCGTGAAAAAACGGGACTTGTGTTGGATGCCTATTTTTCCGGCACCAAGGTTCGCTGGATTTTAGACAATGTCGCCGGTGCTCGTGCCAAGGCTGAAGCCGGAGATTTGCTTTTTGGAACCATTGACACTTGGCTTATCTGGAATTTGAGCAAAAAACAGGCATTTGTGACCGATCCGTCCAATGCCAGCCGGACGTTGCTCTTCAATATCCATACGGGTCAGTGGGATGATGAGCTTTTAGAAATCCTTGGCGTGCCACGTAAAATGCTTCCGGAAGTTCACCCTTCTTCTGGCGTTATGGCGCAAAGTCATCCGGAATTTTTTGGTAAAGCCATACCCATTTCCGGCGTGGCCGGAGACCAGCAGTCTGCCACTTACGGTAACGCTTGCCTTGAGGAAGGTATGGCCAAAAATACCTATGGTACCGGTTGCTTCTTGCTTATGAACACCGGCAAGCAGGCTAAAGAAAGTAAAAACAATATGTTGACGACAGTTGCTTGGCAAAATCCAAGTGGGCTGTATTATGCTCTTGAGGGCAGTGTTTTTGTGGGCGGTGCTGTAGTGCAGTGGCTGAGAGATGGTTTACAAATCATCAAAGATTCTTCTGATATGGAGGGTTTAGCGTCAACTGTATCCGATAATGGCGGTGTATACTTTGTTCCTGCTTTTGTGGGACTTGGCGCGCCATATTGGGATCAATACGCCAGCGGAACCATGGTGGGCATCACTCGAGGAACCAATCGTGGGCATATTGCCAGAGCCACCCTTGAAAGTATAGCCTTGCAAACACTTGATATTATAGACGCCATGCAAAAGGACGCCGGCGTTCCCTTGCGTTCTTTGCGTGTGGATGGCGGAGCAAGTCGCAATAGTATGCTTATGCAGTATCAAGCTGACTTAACAGGTGTTGTGGTGGAGCGACCCACCGTTACGGAAACCACTGCGCTTGGTGCTGCCTATCTGGCCGGGCTTGCCGTGGGCTTTTGGGAGTCAGAGCAGGAAGTGGCCACCAATTGGCAGCTTGACCGACGTTTTGAGCCAAAAATGTCTGCCGATAAGCGTGAAGAATTGCTTTATCAGTGGCATCGTGCTGTTGAACGTTCTCGTGCTTGGGTTGAAGAGTCGAAAGCTTAATTGCTTCTAATATATATATGGAGATATGTAAACATACATATCTCCCAAGCAAATTTTTTGTGGCTTTTGTGCATAAAACGCTCAACAGATAAGAAAGCCTAATGAACTGTTAATTAAATAATGTTATATATATATTGACTTTTTTTATTTGGCGTTAAAATACCAAAACTTCATTACAGGCCACGTGATTCTAATTTGCGATATTTTTTGTGGGGGGAACTTTTGCTTGCGCCAA
>CAYJHK010000220.1:0-3866 GCA_964369515.1 uncultured Desulfovibrionaceae bacterium | reverse complement strand
GCAACAACCTTTTAGGACAGAACCGGACTGGGCGGCGGGCAGTGTGAATTATGAACTTTTTGACTTATTAAGCACTTGTGGAAAGTAAGGAAATGCTATGAAATTACAGTCTGTTAATATTAAGAATTTTCGTTGTTTTGAAGATATTACCATTGATTTTCATGAGCGACTAACTGTGCTTGTGGGGGGAAATGGTAGTGGGAAGAGTGCTGTGCTTGATGCTTTAAATATATGTGCTTCAGTTATCATAAAAGATACTTGGAATTTTCAAATAGATGTGAACAATAAAACTTTAAATTCTATAGGTAAACAATATCTAAAATTTGAATTGTCAGATGGTAATAGTAGCTTTGTGTTAGATAATGAGAGATACAACTCATCAAATTCTAAATTTCATAAAACATCAGCTTGCCAAAGTGTTTGTTATTATAGGAGTCTTTACAATATAACGCCTATTTATAACGCTGACGGAAAATATTCTTATAATTCTGCTTTTAATTCTACCTATAAAAACTCCCTCAAATGGTTTTCCGACAAAGAAGCTGAAGAAGCAAAGTACGCCATTAAAATAAGGGATGTTGAGTATAGAATTCAAGAATTGGAAGCAGTGCGTGAGGCCGTGAGTCAAGTCCTTGGTGATTATGATTACCCTTATACGGACAAAGTTCCTGTGGATATGTTTATCACTAAAAAAGGAAAGCCGGAAACAGTATATAATGTTTCACAACTCAGTAATGGTTATGGTACCATGTTAGCTTTTGTCATGGATTTGGCAAGAATGATGGCCATGGCCAATGCCGAAGAATACAACAAACAAGGTAAATCCGTTCTAGAATCTCCTGCCATTGTGCTCATTGATGAAGTGGATTTACACTTGCACCCGTCATGGCAGCAGAGAGTATTGCCAGACCTTATGCGCACTTTCCCCAATACGCAATTTATTGTGACCACGCACAGTCCGCAGGTTATTTCCAGTATTGCCAAGAAGCATATTCGTGTTTTAGAAGATGGTAAGGTACATGGCATGAACTATGTCACAGAAGGTGTAGACTCTGCACGTATTTTAGATGAAGTTTTTGGTGTAAATCCACTCCCCCTAGATAATTCATGGGCTAAAAAACTCAATGAATGCCAGGATTTTATATATAATGGCAAATGGGATAGTGAAAAAACAATAAATCTTTTACAAGAACTTGAAGCTCATTATGGAAGTGATTATCCGCCACTTTATGAAATGAAATTGCACAGAGAAAATCTACAATGGGAAAAAGAGCATGAAAACGATTAAAAAATGCTCTGTAGAGCCGCAAGGTCTTGCTGATTTCCGCACACAAAATCCACAAGCTACATGGGATGATGCTCATAACTATCAAGTAAGTGGCAAAAGCATCCCGCAGATTTGTTGTGCGCAAAGTAGTAATGATCAATCTGGGCTTTGTGCCTATTGTGAAAAAGAGCTTAAAGGCAATCACCCAAGAGTTGAGCATTTTCACCCAAAAAGTGATACATCTGACCCAACTAAAAACTATGCACTGCTATGGGTAAATATGTTAGCGGTTTGTGATGGCAATAGCTCATCAGATGAAAGCACAAAGCCAAAAAGTGCTAGATTGCATTGTGATGCCTATAAAAATGTGCAAGTTCAAAATGGTAAGCTTCTAGAAAATTGTGATGGCTATTTACTAAATCCTTTAGCTTTACCACCAGATTACAATTTTTTTGCCTTTGATATGGCAAGTGGTGAGCTAAAAGCCAACGCAACAATTTGCACAGCTCATAATTTAGCAGGCAATTTATGTGCTAATACACAAGAATTAGTTGAAGGAACCATTAAGCATTTGAACCTTAATAACTCTCGTTTATGTGAATTACGAAGGAAAAAGCTTCATAGTATTGATAAAACAAAAAAATTTTTACGACAAAAGCATACAGACATAAAAAAATATAATGCTGCATTGATGGAACGCTATTTTCAAAAGAAGTGGCCTGAATTTTTTACTACAGTTCGTTGCATTTTAGGTCAATCAGCTGAAGAATATTTACAGCAAATTAACTATAAAGGATAACCATGCACCCCATAAAATCCCCCAAAAAGCTCATAGAAGTGGCACTCCCCTTAGATGCCATCAATGCCGCTGCCGCTCGTGAAAAGTCCATACGGCATGGGCACCCGAGCACTTTGCATTTGTGGTGGGCTAGGCGACCATTAGCGGCGGCACGGGCTGTCATTTTTGCGCAAATGGTTAATGACCCGGGCTATCAACAAGGGGGCGGATTTAAGCATGGTGTCAATAAAGAAAAAGCTGAACGTGAGCGTGAAAAGCTTTTTAAAATCATAGAAGATTTAGTGCTTTGGGAAAATAGCAATAATGAAGAAGTGCTGGAGCGTGCAAGGCAAGAAATATGGAAATCGTGGCGGGAAACGTGCGCTTTGAACAAAGACCATCCTAAGGCCACAGAGCTTTTTGATCCCGAAAAACTGCCGGCTTTCCATGATCCCTTTGCCGGCGGCGGAGCTATACCACTTGAGGCGCAGCGCCTTGGCCTTGAAGCTTATGCTTCTGACTTAAACCCTGTGGCTGTGACCATCAATAAAGCCATGATTGAAATTCCGCCAAAATTTGCAGGGCGTGCCCCTGTAGGGCCAATTTCTGTAGGAGAAAGAGCAGGAAATCTAGGGGAATGGAAAGGGGCACAAGGTCTTGCGGAGGATGTGCGCCGATATGGCCTATGGATGCGTGAAAAAGCTAAAGAACGTATAGGCAAGTATTATCCTAAAGTGCTTATTACTGCAGAAATGGCGCAAGACAGACCAGACTTACAAGGCTATGTGGGCAAAGAGCTGACTGTCATTGCGTGGATTTGGGCACGTACCGTAGCAAGCCCTAACCCTGCTTATTCCCATGTGCATGTGCCGCTGGCATCTACTTTTGTGCTATCAAGTAAGGCTGGCAA
Source organism: uncultured Desulfovibrionaceae bacterium (assembly GCA_964369515.1). Classification (GTDB taxonomy): domain Bacteria; phylum Desulfobacterota; class Desulfovibrionia; order Desulfovibrionales; family Desulfovibrionaceae; genus CAYJAD01. The sequence continues at coordinate 911 of CAYJHK010000220.1, read as the reverse complement.
AGAAGCCTATATTGAGCCTGTCATTGACGGTGAGAATTATAGTTTTACTGTGAAGGTGGGTAAGCCGCCGGAAAGTGTTAAAAGCTGGACGCCACCTTGCCCATTGCTTTTGCCGAAATGACCAGAGGCGGTGTCAATTCGCCTGTGGCTCCTGTGGATTTATCCCAAGCCATCATTGGCCCCGGCATGGCTATCTTTAGCAAATACAAAGCTGTGCTAGAAGCTGACGGTACGCCCATGAATGTGGGTACAGCCTTGCGCCTTATCAATCGTTTTTTTGGTGGTGATGAAGACTTTGACGCCGGAACTCTGTTTGCCTTGCAATGGTTTGAACTCAATGCATGGGCTACGGGAAAATTTGGTGAAGCGCAAGTACTCGCCCAAGCCAAGGGCATTGGAGTCGATACTTTGGTACAGTCCGGCATTGCCCAAAGTGGCGGCGGAGAAGTACGCCTTCTGCGCTGGCAAGAAATGCCCGAAGATTGGAACCCAACTAAAGACAGCAATATCCCTGCTTGGGAAGCACTACATCAGCTCATCCTCTACCTTAACCGCCAAGGCGAAAAGAAGGCCGGGCAAATGCTCGCTATCCTCGGCAGTACAGGAAAAATCAATACCGGACTTGTGCGCGCGCTTGCCTATCGCCTCTACACCCTTTGCGAACGCACCCACCGTGCCGACGACGCAAGGGCCTATAATGAATTTATCATCAGTTGGACACATATAGAACAGGCAAGCCTTGTACACATCGAAAAACAAGAACGGGGCTCTTTGCTGTAGTTTTTGCAAATACCACATGAGGAAATTATGCTTAAAACTTTGAATATAGAAAATTTCACCTGCTTTCCTAAGGCAGAATCGTGCATTCAACTCGAAAGTGCAACTATCTAGGGCTTGAGAAAAAAGGAGTG
>CAYJHK010000219.1:0-3872 GCA_964369515.1 uncultured Desulfovibrionaceae bacterium | reverse complement strand
CATTTGGAGTGAGCGTGCCTTTCTGAAAAATGCATGAAAATGCGTTTTTCAGCTTTGACTAGGTATTGCGCAGAGTTCTCCTTTGGGGAAATTTTTGGCGTCAGTAAAAGTTTTCCCCACGAAAAAACTGACTAAAGATAATAATCACAAGCACATCTTACACCTCATAAAATAATTTTTCAATAACATGAAGCTTATATTGACAGATGTCTTTATTTAATCCATAATAGGTGTTGGTTGATAAAGATACTTCTGGACTTAAAATCGTATTCAGTTATGATTATTCATTATTTCTTTATGTAAATAGCTTAGTTCTATTATGGGGTGATACAATGAATCAACCGGCTCCCAAAAATCATAGCACACATTCCTCAAATAAATACGAAAAAGATACAAACCCTTCGAATGATTCAAATGTATCTGAGGCTAACTATGCTAAAGTTTTGTTGAAATTTTTACCAAAACTCTTCATCGCCGTCGAATCTTTTGAAAGCGGTGTGGGAGTGGTTTATACAAAAACGCTCAATAGAATTTCAGCCTTGGTTTTGGGTATTAGTACTTTTGTACTTACCCTCATCATTCTTGCTTTTGACTTTTGTAGCGGGAATTATAACCTTATCATTCCTCTTTTTCTATTTTGCATCCCTTCGATTTTTTCTTTATGTTGGTTGCTCAATAAAGATCGCAATCCGACGGTTTCATTGGCAGTTTTAGGTGGAAGCGTAACATTGCTTTTTGGCTATTTACTCGTGTACCATGCCTCTGCCGACGGGAGCACCATGCTGTGGATAGCAGTTTTTCCCCTCGTAATGGTTCTTACCCTTGGCTTACGCTTCGGAGCCTATGTTTTTGCTCTTATTTACCTATTTATGATACTGCTTTTTAATACTTCCCTCGGCTCGTTCTTGGCTGTGCCCATCTCCAATGCCATGCAAACCAAGCTTTTAATTGTATGTCTTGGCGGTTTTTGTTTTATATGGTGTTTTGAATTTGCCCGCTATAAGACCAACCTTGCTTTGCTGGTGGCAGCTTATCGAATTGAACAAAATTCCTTTACGGATGCCTTAACAGGACTTGGAAACAGAAGAGATTTTGATCGCAGTCTTATATGGACCATGGCTAGAGTTGAGCGCACCGCCCTACCCTTTGCCTTGGCAATCATTGATATAGACCATTTCAAAAAAGTCAATGACACCTACGGACACGCTGTTGGCGATGAGGTCTTGAAGTTCCTTGCCCGTGAAGTGAAAGAGCAAATTCGCACTGCCGACCGCATTTTTCGTTGGGGGGGAGAAGAATTTGCTGTCATAATGCCCGCCACCGGCATGGAGCGTGCCATAGTCGGTGCTGAGCGTGTTCGAGAGCACATTGAGCATAGCCCTGTCATTTTAAAAGATATTAAAATCTCCATCACCATTAGCGTTGGTATATATTCCGGCTTGGAAAGCAAGGATTGCAGCCTTCCTTTGAAAATTGCCGACGCCTGTCTGTACGAAGCAAAAGAAACCGGTAGAAATAAAGTTGTAGGTAAAATTGCAACGGAAGAAGAAATACATAACCAAGAAAACATTGATTAATGTCTTCGTAGGGGATAATTCTCCGTCTTATAAGCATCTAACAACCGGCAGTATTTAACTGAAAATACTTGCCACATACTGCAAAGGGTAACCATATGAATATCCATGAATATCAGGCTAAGGGGCTTATGGCAGCTTATGGGGTAAGCGTACCGCAAGGCGGCGTAGCCGGCACGGTGGAGGAAGCCCTCTCTGTGGCTAAAACCTTACAAGCCACAGGTAATGTTTTTGTGGTTAAGGCACAAATTCATGCCGGCGGTCGAGGCAAAGGCGGCGGTGTGAAAGTATGCCATAGCCTTGAAGAGGTTGAAGCAAGTGCAAAGGCCATCCTCGGTATGCAGCTTATAACTGCGCAAACCAAACCGGAAGGGCAAAAAGTGAAAAAAGTGTGGGTAGAACAAGGTACAGATATTGACCGTGAACTCTATCTCGCCGTGGTGCTCGACCGTGCCAATGAGTGTTTAACGCTTATGCTCTCCCCCGATGGCGGCATGGATATTGAGGAAGTGGCGGAAAAACATCCCGAACGTATTTTTACGGCTCGCCTTGACGGATCACACAACGTTTGGCCGTTTCAAGCACGTCAGTTGCTTTTTAACTGCGGATTAACACCGGCGCAAGTGGGCAAGGGCGTGACGCTCATTACAAATTTGGTGCGTCTTTGCGTAGAAAAAGATGCCATGCAGGTGGAAATAAATCCGCTTGCCGTGGATAAAGAAGGTAATATCTTTGCCCTTGACGGTAAGATGAATTTTGATGACAGCGCACTCAAGCAACATCCTGACATCCAAGCCCTTGAAGATCCCGATGAAGCCGATCCGCTAGAATTAAAAGCCGCCGCACTTGGCGTTAACTATGTGCGCCTTGATGGCTATGTGGGAACCATGGTCAACGGCGCAGGACTTGCCATGGCCACCATGGATGCCATCAAACAAGCCGGTGCAGAGCCTGCCAACTTCTTGGACGCCGGTGGCGGTGCAAGTGTGGAAATGGTCAAAAAAGGCTTTGAAGTCATGCTCTCGGATCCCAATGTGCGTGGTATTCTTATCAATATTTTTGGGGGCATTTTACGCTGTGATATAGTGGCCGAAGGGGTGGTGCAAGCTGTCAAAGAAACCAATTTGCAGCTTCCCTTGGTGGTACGCATGGAAGGAACCAATGTGGAAAAAGCACGAACAATTTTGGCGGAAAGCGGCGTAAATATCGTCACGGCTGAAAATATGGCCGACGCAGCCCAAAAAATTGCAAAACTCACAGCATAGGACACACATATGAGTATTTTAATTGATAAAAACACCCGAGTGCTCGTTCAAGGACTTACCGGACGTGAAGGACAATTTCATGGTCAACAAATGCTGGATTATGGTACCAATATCGTAGCAGGCGTAACTCCCGGTAAGGGCGGACAAACCGTGCTCGGCGTTCCCATTTTTAATACAGTACAAGAGGCGGTACAAGCCACCAAGGCCAACACCTCCGTTATCTTTGTGCCTGCCGGTGCCTGTGCCGACAGTGCTTGCGAAGCTGCCGATGCCGGCATCGAACTTGTGGTCATTATCACCGAACATGTGCCCGTTTTACACATGGTTCGTTGCAAAGCCTACCTTAACGCCAAGGGCACAAAGCTCATCGGACCCAATTGCCCCGGGCTTATCAGCCCCGGAAAATGCAAAATCGGTATTCAGCCCGGCTATATACATAAAGAAGGTAATATCGGCGTCATCAGCCGCTCAGGTACGCTCACCTATGAAGCTGTTTACCAACTTACAAACCAAGGACTTGGACAAAGCACAGTCATCGGCATGGGCGGCGATCCCATCCCCGGATTAAAGTTCGTCGAATTATTAGAACTTTTCCGCCACGATCCCCAAACCGAAGCCGTATGCATTCTTGGTGAAATCGGCGGCGATAACGAAGAAAGAGCCGCTGCCTACATCAAGGAAAGCAAATACCCAAAACCCGTCTTTGGCTTCATTGCCGGTCTGACAGCACCTCCAGGAAAACGTATGGGACATGCCGGCGCCATCATCTCGGGAACCAAAGGACGCGGCGATTATAAAATTAAAGCCATGGAAGAGGCTGGCATAACTGTCATTAAAGAACTTGGCCTGTTCGGTCAAACTGTGGTTAATGCATTGAAAAAAATGTAATTTGCTTATGCATTCCATGACTGAAAGGGTCTCATGACAACAGCACAATTCATAAAATTAACAATGTGGCTATTGCCTTTAGTCAGCTACTTTTTATCTCTGGGGGGAAGGAAAACCCTTTTGCTAGCGCCAAAAAGGGTTTTCC
>CAYJHK010000218.1:0-3911 GCA_964369515.1 uncultured Desulfovibrionaceae bacterium | reverse complement strand
GGCATTTGGAGTGAGCGTGCCTTTCTGAAAAATGCATGAAAATGCGTTTTTCAGAAATTATAAAGTTAATTTTTACAACAACTTATTCTAGAAATGGATTTTTAGCCGCAGGCCGTGCTTTTGATAATCTGCGTTAGCAGATTTTCAAAAGGTACGGATTGCTGGTTTTTGTGCGATTTTGAGGGGCTTGTAAGATTTTTTCTGCTCGCAAGGCAAAAAACATTTTGTAAACTTGAACGTACTCAAGTACGTGAGTTTGCAAAATGTTTTTTAACGCCGCGAGCAGGAAAAAGATGAAGACACCAAAAGCGCACAAAAGTAAAAAGTTAGTAGCAGTTGCTGCTAATAATTACTATTAACATATTCAGAATCACGTGGAAAAAGAATTTATCAGCAACATCTTGCGCTTGCCAGTTGCACAACAATGGCGTATACATCACATTTACACAGACTGCGTGTAAATTTTGATTATACTATTCTATATGAGGTTTAATATGCAACCAACTGATTTTATTTGGTTTGATGGAGAAATGGTACCCTTTGCCGATGCTAAAGTCCATGTTCTTTCCCACTGTTTTCATTACGGAACCGGTGTTTTTGAGGGTATTCGTACCTATAAATGCGCCAACGGCACATCCAGCGTTTTCCGCTTGGAAGAACATGTGAAACGCTTGTTTAATTCCATGAAGATTATCGGTTTACAAATTCCGCATACGGAAAGTGTCATTTGCGAAGCCATCCTTGAAACTTTGAAAATAAATAAGTTGTCTGAAGGTTATATACGTCCGTTAAGCTTTGTGGGTTTTGGTGTGCTTGGCATTCACCCTCAAGACAATCCCATCCACACCATCATTGCCGTTTGGCCTTGGGGAGCCTATCTTGGCGAAGAAGCTCTTGCCAAGGGTATTCATATAAAAACGTCGAGCTTTACCCGTCAGCATGTCAATGCCAATATGACCAAGGCCAAAGTATCCGGAAATTATGTCAATTCTGTGCTTGCCAAAATGGACGCCGTAGCTGACGGCTATGACGAAGCCCTTATGCTTGATACCAATGGCTATGTATCGGAAGCCACGGGGGAAAATATTTTTATCGTGCAAAATGACGTCATAAAAACCACACCCTTAACTTCAATTCTTGGTGGCATAACCCGCGAAACCGTTATGCACATTGCACGTAAGTCCGGTTACACTGTTGTTGAACAGCAATTTACCAGAGATGAACTTTATACTGCCGATGAAGCCTTCTTCACCGGAACAGCCGCAGAACTCACCCCCATTGCCTCGGTGGATCGCCGCAGTATTGGCGAGGGTAAGGCCGGAAAAGTGGCATTGGAATTGCAACAAAAATATTTTGCCGTGGTGCGAGGGGAAAATCCCGAGTATGAGCATTGGCTTAGCAGGTATACATTCTAGAAAAATGATTTTCTAACAGGCCGATAACGAGGCAATATAACAACTTTAACTATAAGCATATTCACTTAACTATGAAAAACCTTGCTGCTCATTACCGCCCCCAGGCTTTTGCCGATGTAACCGGGCAAGATATGATAACCACAGTGCTTTCGCGTGCTGCTGAGCAAGATCGTGTGGCTACGGCCTATTTGCTCAGCGGTACACGTGGCGTTGGAAAAACAACCATCGCACGCATTCTTGCCAAGGCTTTGAATTGTAAAAATGCGCCCACAGCCGAACCGTGTAATGTGTGTAACAGTTGTCAAATGATTACAAAGGGCAATCATGTGGACGTTACCGAAATTGACGGTGCATCCAATAATAGCGTGGATGATGCGCGTGCTTTGCGAGAAAATATAGGCTATGCGCCCATGGAAGGTCGCTATAAGGTCTTTATTATTGACGAAGCGCATATGCTTTCACGCTCGGCCTTTAATGCGTTGCTTAAAACCCTTGAAGAGCCGCCGGCACATGTGGTCTTTATCCTTGCCACCACCGAAGCGCATAAATTTCCCATAACCATTGTCAGCCGCTGCCAGCATTTTATTTTTAAACGCCTCTCGGAAGATGGGCTTGTGGCGCACTTGAGTCGTGTACTCACTAAAGAAGAAATCCCCTATGATGTGCAAGCCTTACGCATTATAGCACGCCGTGCCGCCGGTTCCGTTCGGGACAGCATGTCCTTGCTTGCACAGACCTTGGCTCTAAGCCAAGACAAGCTCGACATGGAAAGCACACGCACTGTCCTTGGGCTTGCAGGACAAGAGCTCTTTGCATCGCTCATGGAAGCCATTGTCAACCAAGATTGCGCAGCCGTCATACAATTAATGCAAAAACTCTGCGATCAAGGCGTTGATATGGGCTTTTTCTTGCGAGAACTTGCGGCGCTGTGGCGGACGCTTTTCCTCTTGCGAGAAGCCGGAGAAAATATCATCCCCTCCCTCAATCTTGCTGAAGATGAAGTTACGCTCTGGCTTGCCATGAGTACAAAATTTTCTACGGCGCACCTCCATGCGGCTTGGCATATGACCCTTGATGCCATGCGTAAGGTCATCCATAGTCCGGAGCCGGCAGCTGCCTTGGAACTTTTACTCTTAAATATCACGCTTATGCCACGCCTTTTGCCGCTCTCGGCTCTGCAAGGGCAAAATGTATCCGCAAGTGCAGGCGATACTTCAAGAAAGGCACCGCCCCTGCCCTTGGAAAATCCGGGAAATCATGCAAATTCGGGAAAACCTACGGGAAGAGCTGAGCGTGAGGCCACATTTGCGCCCAAACACATGGCGAAAAATATTACGCTGCCAAAAAGCACGAGCAGCGAAAGCCATGGTAATGAAAATAAAGAAGACTTATCGTTTTGTGCGCATAATTCTCAAGAAAACATGGGGCATACAGAACATATAACAGCAACAAATCCAACGGAACACACAGCAAAATCAACCGCTCACACCTCAGAGCAAAAGCCTGTCTCCATAACTAACGAAAATAATTTCGTAAATAGCTATGAAGCCGGCAGTCCCGAAGCTACACAGCAAGAATACGCCCCTCTTAGCCCAAACAACACGGAGTTTGCCCCCATAGCTTCTGAAGCAATGGCTCTGGATAATTCAGATATTTTAACTGAATTACCCCTGCAAACCGGCGAGACAGACAACGCAGACACGGCAAGCAAGGAGCACATCCCTCTTCCAAGTTTTGGAGAAATCCTTGAACATATACGCTCAAAAGACATGTTTCAAGCTTATATCGCCATGCAAATCAGCGGTGAATTTACCGGGAACACCTTAACTCTACGCACGGCCTCTCAAAGGGCATACGCAAAAGTTCAAGTGCAATTACAAGCCTTAGAGCATATGCTGAGTGAATTTTGTCAATGCCAAATCCATATTCAACTGGAAGAAGTGCAAAACTCACATACGCCACAACACACCTTACTTGAAGAATATTCCAAGCGTGAAGAGCTGCAAATATGCTTTCAAGAACTTGACGCAAAACTTTATGAAGTGCGCAAAAAACCGGAAAATACAAAAAAATAAGGAGTAATATAATGAAAAATATGAACGATCTCTTACGTCAAGCCCAAGTAATGCAAAATAAAATTGCAAAAATGCAAGAAGAGCTTGGACAAAAAAACTTTGAAGCCAGCAGTGGCGGCGGTATGGTGAAAGCAGAAGTTACCGGAAAACAAGAACTCAAAAGCCTAACCATCGACCCAAAAGCCCTGGAAGGTAATGATGTGGAAATGCTTCAAGACCTCATCGTCGCTGCCGTCAATGAAGCAGGACGCATCGCCAAAGAAAGCATGGAACGTGAAATGAGCGCCATCAGCGGCGGTATCAAATTACCCGGCATGTTTTAAGGATACGCTGATTAATTATTTTTCGTGGCTATTGCTTTTAGTAAGCTACTTTTTATCTGGGGGGAAGGAAAACCCTTTTGCTAGCGCCAAAAAGGGTT
>CAYJHK010000217.1:0-3920 GCA_964369515.1 uncultured Desulfovibrionaceae bacterium | reverse complement strand
TGAGCGTGCCTTTCTGAAAAATGCATGAAAATGCGTTTTTCAGCGTCGACTAAGTAGAATGCTTAGGCCGCAGGTCGTGCTAAGGCAAGACTGGGCAAAGTACAAGTAAACAATGAAGGAGCAGGTATGTCAGAAAAAAATATATTGAAATTACGCATCCTCAAAGCACAAGCTTTGGAGCAATTGGGAAAAGAATTGCAAGCCATCACTCCCTATCATGAGACGTGGAATTTGCCGGAGCGAAAGCATGACGAATGCATTGTCTTGGCTTCCGGTACGTCCATAAGGGATATACACGCTGATATTAGTGCTTATGCTAAAAATGTGGATTTTATAACTTTAAATAGCTTTATGGATGTGAGTGAATTTGATAATTCAAAATCCCATATACATGTGCTTGTGGATGCAATTTATTTTGTGCCACCTGACGGTTCGAGGGACATGCGTGATGACATTAAAGAGTTTATTCGAAAGGTACGAGCAATTGAAGAACCCTTTACTCTTGCCGTTCCCTATGTTTTTTACGAACATGCAAAAGAATGTTATGCAACGCCGTATGTTACGCTTATAGGACTTCCTTTAAATTCTCTGTTGAATATACCCGAGCACCTACGTTTTCCCTTAGCAGACATGGGGCTTGTGGGGTTTAATGATCATACTGTGACGATATCCGGTATAGGCTTGGCTATTGCTTCAGGATATAAAAAAATATGGGTAGCCGGTTTTGATGCCAATTGGTTTGAACACTCCTATGTGGATAAGCATTGTAATATTCGTTTAACATATGATCATTATTTTCGCCCTTTAAAAGAATTTATTCTGCCTTACAGTATGTCCAAGCATGTTACAGGCTTTTTAGGCACATTGCAGGATTCGGAGAATTTGAGTGCTTATGCTACGTGGAAGGGCGTACAGGTGATAAATTTGTCGTTGAAATCACATATAGATGTCTTTCCCAAAGGGGTTATTGGCAAAGAGCCACTCCCCATGCATGTGCATCCTTCAGACCCAAATTTCGTAAAATAGCAGTTGCTTAACACCCTGCTCTTAACAGGCTGTTGAAAAAGTGCAATCTACTTCGTCAGACTCGTTTTTTGCTCCGGTCATGTATGTCTGTATACACTCCCGTCGCAAAAAACTTCGTCTTCCTCGTATCTTACACTTTTTGAACAGCCTGTAGGAAAACGATAAAATTAACATTTTATTAAAAAACTTTTTGGAACAGACTTTTTCAACAGACTGTTAAAACTCAAGGACACGCTGATTAAAAAGTACTTTTTCAGATCATCGACTATTTTCATTGCGGTGAACACTTTATTCCTTGACCCAAACATGGGAGGAAGGGTAGAATGCGCCGTGAAGATTAAAGGCCTCTGCGCAATTTATTGCGCAAGGGCTTTGGAGCGTTGACGTTAGTCTTGATTAATAATAGAATATTTAAGGAGGTTACATGCGAAGATTTTATAAAGAAAGCTGGCTTGGCGTTCCTTTTCCTGCATTTGCGCGCGTATCCTTTTTTCGTTTAGCCAACAATGAATTTTATGCATCCTTTTATGAAGAGCTTTTTCGCCGCTTCGGTTCATGGGAATCTTTGCCTTCCAGATGGCGTAAGCGTAGGGATTTAGATGTACAATGGCTGGTTGAGCAAATAGGTGAAATACGGCAAAAAAATCAAGATAATAGTGATATAAGCGAAGCTGCGTCCGCAGAAAATACTGTCGATATGCAAGATGGTGATGATGTTTTTGTAGCAGACAATGTTATGCGTGTGCTTACCGTGGGGCTTGGTGTCGGTTATCTTGAAAAAAGTCTTTTGGAAAAGATGCCGGATTTAGAATTACATGTAAACAGTCCAAATACTGCCGGATTGCGCTGGCTGCGCGACATCATTTTGCCCGAGCGCATATATATTGGTTCGCCGGCCAACTGTTTACCGGCTAATGTGCGCTATCAGCTCATTTGCCTTTCTGCTGTGGATTATGCTTTCACCAATGCAGAATTGGCACTTACATTACGAGAACTTAAGGCGCAATTGGCTCCGGGCGGCAGAATTATCTGTATTTCCGCATCCCTGCTTGAAGAACATACCTTGCTAGGCACTGTAGTAAATATATTCAAGATTGGTTTGCGTGCGCTTTTACATTTTTTTGAATTACGCCGCCAGCAATTTTGGGGATGGCGTAGAACTCGTAAAGAATACAATGCACTTTTTGCAAATGCAGGCTTTGTGCGCATTCAAGACGGTTGGTTGCGAGAAGGTTTCAGTCATTATTGGATTGGCGGCGAATAAGAGCTCTTTTCTTTGCTAAAATCTAGTTTTATAAACATCTTGCTAGTTTTTGCTTTGCAATTTGCGGAAAATAGTGCTGCGGTTGATTTTGAATAATTGTGCAACTTTTTGTACAGAACCGTGCATTTCAATGGCTTTTTGCAAAAAGTCTTTTTCAATTTCAGCCATAATGTCTTTTAATGAGCGTTCACTTGATAGCAAATCTTCTGTATAATGTGGGGTAACGTTGGCTTTATTGCCTATATGTATGGGTAAATCACTTGGAGTTATGAGTGTGGTGTTGCGGGTAACCACAAGGGAGTGGATTAAATTTTGCAATTCTCGCACATTGCCCGGCCACTGATACGCACGCAAAGCATCCATGCTTACTTCCATAAAAGCCATGGTTTTACGGTATTTTGCAGTAAATTCACGCAAAAAATGTTCAGCCAGAGGGGCAATGTCGTCTTGCCTTTCTCGTAAAGGTGGTATGAGCACAGTGGCCACATTGAGGCGATAGTATAAATCCCTACGAAAACTGCCGGCTTCCACGCAATCGGCAAGGTTGCGGTTGGTGGCAGCGATAATGCGCACATTAACTTTTTTGGGCGTGGTTGAGCCAACTCGCAAGATTTCCCCGTCTTGCAGAACACGCAAAAGTCGGGTTTGCATATTGAGGGGCAGTTCTCCCAACTCGTCTAAAAATATGGTACTGCCGTCGGCCATTTCAAAATATCCGGCCTTGCCCTTGGGAGATGCGCCGGTAAAAGCTCCCGGATTATAACCGAACATTTCGGACTCGGTCAGTGCTTCAGAGATGCCGCCGCAGTCAACTTTGAGCATAAGCCTTTGACGGCGCAAGCTTTTGTCGTGAGTATAGCGTGCAAAAACATCCTTGCCGACACCGGTCTCACCAAGAATAAGTATGGTGGCGTCGGTTTTTGCCAAACGATCTAAGAGACTTATAACTTCCTTGAGTGCATTGCTCTCATAGACGGGGCTGGCGTTGGTGGATTGCTTGTGCGTAACATATGCAATTTGTTCGTGCATTTGCTTAATAAGTGTGGTTTGTGCTGCCATTTGTTCATTGAGCTGGGTAATCATGGTTATGTCCCGCACAAAGGTCACCACGAGGCAAAGTTCACCGTTGTCGTCAAAAACCGGAATGCCGGAAAGCACCACTTTTTTGCCGTTACGCAGCAGTTGCACCTTGGTGCTTGGTTTTGAAGTGCGCACAATTTCAGGGTTTAAGATAGTATCAAAAATACCTTCGTCTTGCAAAGTGCGCACATTCTTTCCTTTTATTTCACGGAATTTTAAGCCTGTGAGCTGCTCATACATACGATTTACCCGCAATGTATTGCCAAGGGCATCGGTAATAAAAATACCGTCAGCCAAGGCATCGAGTAGGCTTTCAAAATGTGTAAGCAATAATTTATTCATAATTTCCCCAATATAGGTATGGATTATAGCAATTTCAAGTGGAATTGCCATAAGGTAATAGCCACATTATAAAAATTTCATCATGCAAAATTTTTGCGATTATACAGAAATATGCTTTGCAATACAAGAAAAATGACACGGTGGGACAGTATTTGCCACGTGATTCTAATTTTGTAAAAATTTTCTTGGGGGAGGGACCTTTTTGGAA
>CAYJHK010000216.1:0-3923 GCA_964369515.1 uncultured Desulfovibrionaceae bacterium | reverse complement strand
TCCAAAAAGGTCCCTCCCCCAAGAAAATTTTTACAAAATTAGAATCACGTGATATCAAAAAGCTTCATGGAGTCCGAATAAGTTGCCAGCCGTTATCTTCTTTTCGCCAAAAACGTTGGTTGGTGGAGCCGCAAAAACGCAGATTTTCATCCCGTAGTTCTTGCTTGAATTTTCCATCAATAAGCATTGAAGAAAGCGTAAGAAGTTGTGCGATTTCAGGATTTTTTTTTGCCATAAACTGAAGATTTTCAAGCGTATAGCCTGTGAAGGTGAGTATGGGAATGTTGTGAAACTTTAGATGTTTACCAAGCGTACAGAGTGCGTTTGCTTGGAGAAAGGGTTCGCCTCCGGAAAAGGTCACGCCGGCAAGTAAGGGGTTTATCAGTATTTCTTCAAGTAAGAGTTGGATGTCTTTATCGTATCCGCCGCTTGGATCGTGGCTGCTCGGATTATGACAGCCGGGACAGTTGTGTATACAACCTTGTGTGAAGATGGCATAACGTAGCCCCGGCCCATCAACAATGGACTCCGGGGCTACGCCATGCAAACGAATTACGGAAGGCTCTGAGTCGAAGGTGTTAACCATGCTTGACTCTATCACGCTCCTCGGCCTTTTTGGCATCATTAAAACGGTCAAGAGTACCAACCAAATAACCTGTGATGCGTCTGGTGCGCTCGAAAGGCACGCTCTTTCCTACGGTTGCTTGGGTGGTGGCAGTTTCTGTGTCAGTTTTGCAATAAATCATAAAGGAACCTCCATTAAATGATTTTATGAAAATGTATCGTGTGTCGTTTCGCCCGTATACGGTTTAAGCGAATGTTTACGACGTATGGCATCTATTAATTCCTTGTTGACCGGCTCATTCTCACGCCGTCCGCAACGAGGACATTTATCGTTGATAACTCCCACATAACCGCAGACCGGATCACGATCCAGCGGGTGGTTGATGGAGCCATAGCCGACACCCTTGGAATGCATATAGCGGATGATGGCTTCGTAAGCTTCAATATTTTTACTTGTATCACCGTCAAGCTCCACATAGGTGATATGCCCGGCATTGGTGAATGCATGATACGGCGCTTCAATCTGGATTTTCTTAAAGGCCGGTATGGTAAAGTTTACAGGTACATGAAAGGAATTTGTGTAATATTCCTTATCGGTAACACGATCAATATGACCGAATTTATGCTTATCAAGCGCAACAAAACGACCGCTGAGCCCTTCGGCAGGCGTTGCAATAAGCGTGAAATTAAGACCGGTTTCAGCAGCCTTAATGTCAATGTGTTGGCGCATATATGAAATAATCTTAATCCCAAGCTCTTGAGATTTATCGCTTTCTCCGTGATGTTTTCCCGTAAGCACAATAAGTGTTTCCGCAAGTCCAATAAAACCCAGTGTTAAAGTTCCGTGTTTGAGGATTTCTTCTATATTATCATCCCAATTCAGTTTGTCGGAATCCAGCCAAATACCTTGCCCCATGAGAAATGGAAAATTACGCACCTTTTTGGCACCCTGAATTTTTAAACGATGCAGCAGTTGCCGATATACAAGCTCAAGGCATTCATCAAAGAGTGCGAAAAATGTTCCGACATTACCATGCGCTTGCATGGCAAGACGAGGTAAGTTGATGGAAGTAAAACTCAAATTCCCTCGACCGCAAGTGACTTCCCTTTCCTTATCATAAACATTGCCAAGTACACGGGTACGACACCCCATGTAACCGACTTCACTGTTATAATCGCCGGCCTTGTAAAAATGTAAATTAAAAGGCGCATCCAAAAAGCTAAAATTGGGAAAAAGACGCATGGCACTGGTCTCCATTGCCAGCGTAAAAAGATCGTAATTGGGGTCTTCCGGATTGAAATTAACGCCTTCTTTAACCTTAAATATCTGCACCGGAAATATGGATGTTTCTCCATTCCCAAGACCGGCCTTGGTGGCCAGTAAAAGATTTTTCATGAGCATACGCCCTTCCGGAGAAGTGTCGGTACCATAATTTATGGAAGAAAAAGGTACTTGCGCACCAGCTCGTGAATTCATAGTATTAAGGTTGTGTATAAAAGCTTCCATGGATTGATAGGATCTTCGCTCCGTGGCACTCAACGCCTGCTTTTTGGCATTGGCGTGGGTTTTTTGCAATAACTCACGTAACGATTGGGGGCAAACGTTCTGTAATTCTTCTTGCAAAGCGTCCATAGTTGCCATGCTGATGGGAGTTTTCAAACTGTCCAGTAATATACTTACATCGGCTATACCCAAAGCATTAAGGTCAATTCCTTGTATTTCATGGGCAATGGTAAGATAATTGGCGAAACTTTTACGGTATTCATTGGCAAATGTCTTTGCTATGCCCTCAGCCATGGCAAAATCAAAAGCAGGCACGCTTTGCCCGCCATGCATTTCGTTTTGATTGGCTTGAATGGCAATGCAGGCCAATGAAGCATAACTTTCTATGGAATTTGGTTCACGTAAATGACCGTGACCTGTGGAAAATCCATTGCTGAAAAGTTTAATTAAATCAATTTGGCAACACGTTTGTGTCAGCATATAAAAGTCTTTGTCGTGAATATGGATATCACCGTCGGCATGAGCAGCCGAAATATCGCCCGGCAAAATGTGATTGTCCACAAAAAACTTGGCTCCCTCAGAGCCGTAACGTAACATGGTACCCATGGCAGTATCACCGTCAATATTGGCATTTTCACGCTTAATGTCTTCTTCAAGAGCTGCTGACCAAGTAAGCTTTTTGTAAATATCCATCAGCGAACCCTCAGCATGACGGATTTTAGCATGTTCATGCCGATACAAAATATAGGCTTTTCCTGTTTTACTATACTTGAAACGCAAGAGCATTTCTTCCACAACATCTTGTATTTCTTCTACAGAATACAATTTTTCCGCCATAACTTTCTGACATACTTTTTCAGTAAGAAAAGCAAGATCCGTGGACGACATGATCTCTTCATGCTCAGAATTGTGCTCGCAAACGGCCTTGTTGGCCTTGCTCATGGCCTGATAGATCTTTGTCGAATCAAAAGCCGCCTGGCTTCCGTCTCGCTTGGTTATGGTAAAAAGCATATTGTCTCACAAAAGTTGAGGGTGATTCCTAATATTATCCCAAATGATTATTTTTTTCTGGGGGAAGAACCTTTTGTGAACAAAAGGTTCTTCCCCCAGACCCCTTTCCAAAAAACTTTCATTCGAATTTTTCTTACGAAAAATTCTCTTGAAGTATGTCTCAAGAAATTACAGTTACTTAAAAAAGAGGTTTCCATTAATTTATATACTTGAAGTATGCTCTCTTACTCAGAAGCTCCCATGGGAAAACGCTGTAGGGGTTGTGTTACTAAAATACTGCCCCATTGCTTTTGATGTGTCAAGGGTAAAAAAATATTGGCATCGCTGATACATTGAATTTATTACTTATTTATTTTGGTAAATATTTTAAGGCTTCTACAGCAAACAAAATAAAATTCTATAAAATCAAGATATTATGAAAAGAAAATATGATTAACAATTATAACACATATAAATAATTTACTATTTTTAAACGAATCCTTTTTTGTGCAAAATGTAACAAAATATACTGTAAAACTCCGGTAAATTTTTGGAAAATAATTGCTTGCAAATATTTGTCATTTAAATATTATACAAACTAAGCGCCAAGGCGTGCGCATTATGCCGGAGCTTTTCAGCATATCTTCATAAATATTCGATAAGTAGACTTTCTCTAACTGTTTGATATATTAGAAAAAACAATAATACTTATTTATCAATGAAGTATGCTCTTTTGCTTAGTAAGCTTATCAAAATAACACAATGTGGCTATTGCCTTAACTTAGTAAAATTAAAATTATGCTTATTTTTCAAACCTTTACACTATACTCAGATTTTGTTGGCTCATCCCGATAGGGATGAGCAA
>CAYJHK010000215.1:0-3932 GCA_964369515.1 uncultured Desulfovibrionaceae bacterium | reverse complement strand
CAAAACGCGCCCATTGCTCATCCCTATCGGGATGAGCCAACAAAATCTGAGTATATTGTAAAGCTTTGGAAAATAAACATAATTTCAATTTTACTGAGTTAAGGCAATAGCCACAAAGTTTTATTTAATCAGCGTATCCTTAATTCTACACAAAACTGCATATAAAACCCGATGAAGCTTTTTTCGAAGAAAAAAGCGGAAAGCGCGTTTTGAGGGGGGTTTGGGGGGAACTTTTTGGCGCAAGCAAAAGTTCCCCCCAAAAAAATAATCAAATAAATCCAATTTACTTTTTCGTATATTGCCACACGCCTTGCCACTGCTTCGGTGGTGATTTTTGTAAATCTCCGCAGCGTGTTGCGTAGAGTTCGTAGAAAAGCACATCGGGGTATTGACTTTGCAGAGCTTGGAAGGCAGCAAGTGCTTTTTCAAAGTTTCCGGCGGTATACAATGAACGAGCGAATTTGAACGCTTCAAACTCGGCTTCACGCCGTTGTCCCTCTTCATGCGACATGGGTGTGACTATGTCTACTGGTTCATTTTTCCCTTTTACTTGTATGCTGTCGAGGGGCAGGAAGTAGGGTACGCTCATGCTATCTGTGGCTACGCAGCGGCTGGCTGTCTCTTGGCTTGTGATGATGCCAACGCCGTAGACGGGGCATAGGCCTTCAAGGCGTGAGGTTAAATTGACGGTATCGCCGATACAGGTGTAGTCAAGAAGTTCTTCGCTGCCCATGTTGCCCACGTAGCCATCGCCGGTATGTACGCCGATACCGATGCGGATGACAATGCCAAACCCATCTTGGAAGGTGCTGTGCATATCCACTAAGGTTTCTTGCATTTTCATGGCACTGTGAATGGCTTTAAGTTCGTGATTTTCCACGGTGAGAGGCGCATTCCAAAAGGCCATGATGGCATCGCCGATGAATTTATCCATGGTACCTTGATTGCTGTGAATGATGGCGGTCATGGGCGTGAAGTAGGCATTGAGTGCTTCGACTATTTGCTCAGGATTAAGTTTTTCGGAAATGCTGGTAAAGCCACGAATATCGGTGAACATGAGCGTGATGGCTCTTTTTTCTCCGGTAAGTACCACGTCGCCCATTTCCACAATACGTTCCACCATGTCCGGTGCGACATAGCGGCGAAAAGCGTTGCGCAGTGCACGTTTTTGTTTAGATTCTTGCCAAAAACGTACACCGAGCAAGATGAGTGCCAATAAAACAATGGTCAGCACGACATAGACAGGCGTGACAAAGAGTCCGTTGGTAAAAAATTTCCAACATGTCCAAACAATTGCCGATAAAGACACGCCTAAAATCGGGAGATACACAGCGGCGGTGGCAAAACTAAAGATAAGGGTGCAAAGTCCGCCCAAGACAAGGATGGAAAAAAATTGCAAACCAGGGTAATAGGCCGGAGGTCGCATAAAGCGTTTGGATAATATATTATCGAGGGTGGCGGCGTGGGATTCTACGCCCGGATAGATGGAGCTGAAGGGATTGGCACGAATATCCATTAATCCCGGCGCAGAAGAGCCGACAAAGAAGACACGTCCGGCAATTTCCTCGGCGGGGATTTTATTGTTTAAAATATCGCCGGCACTGAAGGTTGGGTATATGCCGGAACCGCCCCGGAAGAGAATGGTAAAAAATCCTTTGGGGTCAACGGGAATGATGTAGTCACCAACATGCAGGTTGCTCAGGCCGTCTTTCCCTCCTTCAAGGGTAAGTTCATTGGTATTGAGCGCACGCATAAGTGAACGTAATGAAAGAGAAATAAAGGTGCGCTGGCCAATTTGCGCTATGAGCGGCAGTGCGCGCAAAATGCCGTCGTCATCGGACACGGAATTGATTATTCCAAGAGGAGCAACTTCCCTAAGCACAGGCAAAGGGAAGGTGGCGTGCGTCCCTCGCAAAAGCTGCGCCCTAAGATCGGGAGTATTTGCCGGATGCACATCCACAAAACTATCTTTAAAAGGTACATTGGCTTCAATATGTGCAACTTCACCGGTAAACTGAACATACGTTCCAAGAACAACGGGGCACTGGCTAAGATAATGCGCAAAAATAATGTCATTGTCTCGATACTCTTTTGGAACAGTTTCCATAGGTATTCGAATATCGAAATGCTTTTCAAAAGATTTTTGCACATTGTCTATGGACGTACTGTCAGGTTCTGCAAGGATAATATCAAGCCCGATGGCAGCAGCGCCTTTTTCTGAGAGCGCAGCCACAAGTTTACCCATAAGGTGACGAGGCCAAGGCCATTGTCCAAATTCCTTAAGGCTTGCTTCGTCAAGGTCAATGATACCCGGCGTGGGAGAAGGTTCACCGCCACGATTCCAATGCAAAAATAAATCATAGACTTCACGGTGGACTTGTTGCAAGAGCGGCAAATTCGATACAGGCAACAATGTCATTATAGCACTGATGCACACGCCTATACCAAGTCGTATAAACCTTTCCTTGGTGGTGCGAGAAAGTTTTTTGCTATCTTTCACGTAAAGCTCGTTGCTGGGCTTTGAGTAAGGGTTTGAGAAGATAATCCAACACAGTTTTTTTACCGGTGAGAACGTCAACTTCCGTAGTCATGCCAGCTATGATGGGAAGATTTTCGTCCCCGTAACTGAGATGCGCCCTATTGGTACGCACTTTCACCTTATAATAGGTCTCGCCACGCTCATTTTGCATGGTATCGGCGCCAATGGTTTCCACCGTGGCATCCATACCGCCATAAATGGAAAAATCATAGGCGGAAACTCGAATTTTGGCTTTTTGCCCCGGATAAATAAAGGCAATATCGGCCGGGCTGAATTTTGCCTCAATAATAAGCGAGTCGTCAAGGGGAACGATTTCCATAACCGTGGCTCCAGGAGCAACCACTCCGCCCACGGTATTGGCATAAATGGCTTTGACCACTCCACGCACCGGCGAGCGCATTTCCGTGCGTTTTACCCTGTCATCTCCTGCACTGAGCAGCTCGGCAAGGGAAAGGTACTGAGTCTGAAATTCATTTAATTCCTTACGATAGGCACTCTCAAGCTCTGCTTCATGCAAAACAAAGCGTTCGCCGGCTTCCTTAGCGGCAGCTTCAAGACGGGGAATGGAGTGAGTAAAACCTGCAAGTTCTGTTTTGAGTGCTTGCAAACGGGCTTCGATGTCCAAAAATTGAACTTCGGAATAAGCCTTGGCACGCAAGGCGGGCAGGGCGAGATCTCTTTGTCTCTGGACAATTTTAATACTGGTCTCAGCTTGTTTTTTAAGCTCTTTTTGCTCGTCAGCTTCACGTTGCTTTGTTTCGCTTTGTAACTTTAAGACTTGCGACTCTGATCTATTTTTTTTACGTGCCGCTTGCAAAAGCTCATTTTGCCTCTGCACAAGCTCCTTATTTTCAAGTACTTGCGTCGGATATTGCGGATCGGTACCCTTAATGAGCGCATCAAGGCGAGCGATGCTGGCAGAAAGCTCAAGACTGCGCACCAGTGCTTCACGGTACTGACTGCCGGCGGTTTCGTTGTCGATGCGCATGATGACGGAATCTTTTTCCACCACTTGCCCTTCTCGCACCGGGATTTCTTGCACAATGCCGCCTTCAAGATTTTGCATAAGCTGTACCCTTTGCGACGGTACCACCTGTCCTTGTCCGCGAGCTATTTGATCAAGGCTGGCAAAACCCGCCCAAACAATTAAAATAGCAACTGAAAGCAGAGAAAACCACACCAAACGCACCGAAGACATACTTGCACCTTTTTCTTCAATGGTATCGTCAATACAAGTCTGTACACGCTTTTGCAGCCCAGTTAGTTCACTCTGCGTAGGGATGGGGATATTTTCTTGTATATTTTTGTGAATCATAATCCTTCCTTATTCTTTATCGGAAAGTACTGATTATTTTTTCTTGGGGGAGGGACCTTTTTGGAAAAAGGTCTCCTC
>CAYJHK010000214.1:0-3955 GCA_964369515.1 uncultured Desulfovibrionaceae bacterium | reverse complement strand
TTTGGCGCAAGCAAAAGTTCCCCCCACAAAAAATATCGCAAATTAGAATCACGTGTAAACCCAATGCACATGGTTCTAATTTTGTAAAAATTTTCTTGGGGGAGGGACCTTTTTGGAAAAAGGTCTCCACCCCAGAAAAAAATCAATATTTCCCCTACAAAGACATACCTACCCGTCCTTTTTTACCGAACAAAGTATTTCTTCCGCTTCCCGAAGATTTTTTACAGAATTTTTTTCTTGTGAATCAAATGAAATCTCCAGTGAACTTGGGGCAATAAGACGAACTTTTGGCCATTTATTTTTTTGACTGAGCGTTACAAGTTTCACAATTTTTTCCGTATCAAGGCTTTGCTGCTTTTTTTCAAAATGTATACATATTTTGTGTGCAAATATATCGGCTTTATGCGCAAATAATGTACCGAGCAGTTGCTTAAAATTCAAAATAGCAAGGAAATTTTCAAATTCCTCCGGAAAAATGCCAAACCTGTCACGCATGGTCAGAGCAATGTCTTCACGTTTTGCCCCGTCCGTTGCAGAACTTAAAGATTTATAATACCTTAAGCGTTCCTTACTGTCTTGCACATAGCTTTCGGGAATGTGTGCCGCTATGCCAATGTGCAGCTCCGTCTCCACAGTGAGTGAGCTTGGAGTACCCTTTAACCGGCTCACAGCTTCTTCAAGCATTTCAAGGAAAAGCTCCAAACCAAGGCGTGTCATATGCCCTGATTGCACTTCACCCAAAATATTGCCGGCACCTCGCAAACGCAAGTCTTCCATGGCCACCTGAAAACCGGCGCCCAAATAATCAAGCTCAAGAATAATACGCAAACGTTCCCGTGATGTATCGGAAAGCCGGTGTTCCTCCGGCACCACAAAAAAAGCATATGCCTGACGATCCGAGCGCCCTACCCTGCCACGTAGTTGATATAATTGACCAAGTCCGAACATATGCGCTTGGTCCACAATAAGCGTATTTGCACGGGGAAAATCCAATCCCGACTCCACAATGGAAGTACACACAAGCACATCCAGCTCACCGTGCCAAAACTTATGCATACTTTCTTCCAACTCTTTTTCGTGCATCTGCCCATGTGCCATGGCTATGCGTGCCGACGGAACTAAAGCACGCACATATTCGGCAACCCTTTCAAGCCCTTGTACCCTATTATACACCCAAAATACTTGCCCTTCTCTATTGATTTCACGCTCAAGAACTTCTCTGAGTACCTTGGCATCACGTTGCAAGATGGCTGTGGAAACCGGCTTGCGCTCCGGCGGCGCAGTTTCAATGATGGACAATTCACGAATGCCGGACATGGACAATTGCAAGGTGCGGGGAATGGGCGTTGCCGTGAGCGTGAGTGCGTCCACATTTTTTTTAAGTGCCTTTAATTTTTCCTTATGCCGCACGCCAAAGCGTTGCTCCTCATCCAAAATCAGCAAGCCCAAATTAGGCAGAGAAACATCCTTGGATAACAGCCTATGCGTACCCACAATAATGTCGATATGCCCATCCGCCGCTGCTTTAAGCACCTCTTTTTGTTTTGTTTTACTTACAAACCGGCTGAGAAGTCCCACATTGATGGGAAAGCCGGCAAGACGCTGTCGAAATGTCTGAAAGTGTTGCTCGGCCAACACCGTTGTCGGACATAATAACGCCACTTGCCGCCCTTCGGCCGCCGCTCGAAACGATGCCCTAAGTGCCACTTCCGTTTTGCCAAAGCCCACATCCCCACACACCAATCTGTCCATGGGTTGACTTTTTTCCATATCGTCCAGCACATCTTGAATGGCTCGTGCCTGATCCGGCGTCTCCTCAAAGCCAAATGTAGCTTCAAATTCCCTAAAAAGTTCGTCGGGTGCGCCATAACTAAAACCCTTGGTAACCTTGCGAAATGCATACATTTCCACAAGGTCTGCCGCAATTTTTTCTATGGCTTTGCGTGCCTTTTCCTTGCTGCTTTGCCACTGACTGCCGCCAAGCTTATCAAGCACAGGCGCAGCACCGTCGCCGCCCTTAAAACGCTGAATGAGGGTAAGCCTGTCGGCCGGCACATATAATTTATCGGCACCTGAGTACTCTAACAGTAAGTAATCATTAGCTGTATCACCCATTTTCATATGATGTAAGCCGGCAAAGCGTGCTATGCCGTAATCACGGTGTACCAGCAAATCTCCAACGGATATTTCATCAAAGCGATCCAAGCCCTTAAAGGCTCCGCTGGCTGTGCGTGGACGTTTTTCGGCTTTTGGAAAGATTATATCTTCGCCCAAAATGCGCACATTGTCCCAAAGCAAATCCACGCCACCTCGCCAAGGCGAAATAAGCGCAAATAAGCCTTGTATTTGCGGCATATAGCGTAAATGCGGCTTGATGCCGTCCTGCTCGGCAAGGGCTAGAAATTTACTTCGGCTGCGTTCGGTGGCAAAGGAAAAAATCACTTGGCGATGCTGCCCCTGCCAAAAGCCCATGCCTTCCACCAGTTGTTGCCAAGGCCTGTCCACACTACCGGCCTGCGGAAAAAGTTCTGTAAAGCTATGTATTTGGCGTTCTTGCACATCAAATACAGTCCCGTCCTGCTCACCTTTTTCAATACTACCCATGAGCAAGGGTTCTTGATACACGGTCAGCGTTTTTTCGCCCTCAAATAAGGCGAAAAGTGTGTTGACATCACGCAAAGCCATGCGTGCCGGCTGGGGAACTGCACTTTCTTCACTTTCAAGCCGCTGCGCAAGCACACGCACACCGCCCTCCAGCTCTTCACGCACATCAGCCTTACCGGGAAGCAGCCATACGCAATCATTAGCAAGCCAATCTTCCAGCACGCTTGGCGCATTGTAAAAAGTTCCGGGTAAAAGGGCATGACCGCCAAGGGTAAGATTTTTCTTAAAATCATGGGCAAAATTTTCATCCAAAAGACCTTTGTGCACCAAGCGTTCAAAACGTTCCCGTGCCTTATTTTGCTCCGCCGCACCGGCTGCAATGGGAACAGGAGGGATAATGATAATTTCTGCAATAGACGAGAGAGAACGCTGAGAATTTGCGTCAAAAAGGCGCATATCTTCTAAAAAATCGCCAAAAAATTCCAAACGCACCGGCTTTTCATACCCGGGAGGGAAGATGTCCAAGATGTCGCCACGCCTTGCAATCTCGCCGGCTCTTGCAACCATTTGCACACGCTCATAACCCCAATCAACGGCCTGCTCCACAAGCATTTCCGGCGACATCTCGGCACCCTTTTGCAAAAGTAATTCGTGCCCGTCGAAAAATTGCAGCGGCATGTACTTTACGAGCAAATTGTCGGGCGTAAGCACAAGGCAACTGGGGCGTTTGAATTGCAAAGCGTACAAAACCGCCATGCGCTCTGCCCAGTACATCTGTAAGGATGCATTGACGCCGCCGGCGCCGCTGTAGGCAATAACTCCGGGCGGCAAAAATAATAGCTCACTCTTAAAACCATGCGCATGGGAAGGCACATCGGCAAGAGAAATCTCAGGAGAAAATAAAGTCAAAAACCCACGAGCAGCCACAAGCTCTTCTCGTGAACGCACAAGCAACACGGCACTCTTGCCCGCTTCAACACATTGCAAAGCCAAACGACAACGAGTGGCAAGGCCACTACGTGCCAGCTGACAAGAATTTTTTGCTTCAAGTATTTTTTGGAGAATAAACATAGGCACTCACATTAGAATCACTTCCAAAATAACATATGCCCCTTGACGCTTCTTGTCAATAAAGCCTTTGCCCAATCAATATAGCAGTTCTAAGTGGAATTGCTATATTGTCGTCACTGAAAAAGCACATAAATGACTTAAAACAAATGAGTTATTAGCTAAAATATGCAAATAAAAATGCCGGAAATAAGGGCATGGAATGCACTTTTTCGGCATTTTTATGGTTTTAAGGAAACACTGATTAATTATTTTCTTGAGGGGGGAAGGGGAACTTTTGCCA